>JBEULM010000006.1 GCA_041287335.1 Hydrogenobacter sp. | reverse complement strand
TATAAAGTTTAAAGCTTTGACACACAAGCTTTTAAATGGTATGTCATCAAGTCATAAAGTCATCAACGCATAAAAGCATCTTGACATCAAGATGACACCCTTGACTTGCCTTTCCTTTTTAAAACACATACCATATTCAGTTGCCAAAAAAAATCAAGGGGTTTTTAGTACCCCTCCTTACCTTATAAATATTATCTCTTGATGAACCTTTCAAGTCAAGTGGGTATCACGGTGTTAGCTCACTATTTCTGTACCTACACCCTCCTCAGTGAATACTTCTAATAGTATTGAGTGCTGAAGTCTACCGTCCACTATATGTACCTTTTTAACGCCATTTTCAAGAGCTTTTAGGGAACTCTTTACCTTAGGTATCATTCCTCCTTTTATAATACCTTCCTTTATAAGCCTGTGCGCTTGTTCTTTGCTCAAGGAAGATATAACATCTCCCTTTTGATCCTTTATACCTTCCGTATCAGTCAGGAATATGAGCTTTTCGGCTTTTATGTGTTTTGCCACTTCGGATGCTACCAGATCTGCGTTTATATTGTACGCTTCACCTTGCATGCCTACTCCTACAGGTGCTATAACGGGTATGTAGTTGTTTTCCATTAAGGTCTGTAAAAGATGGGTATTTATGCTTATAACCTCTCCGACAAAACCTATGTCCTCTTTGGGAATATCAAGTCCCAACTCCTTGAAGTATTCATCTTTATTTAACTTTCTTGCTTTTATAAGATTTCCATCTCTTCCCGAAAGACCTACCGCATATATCTGATCTCCGCTGTGTTTGTTTATAAGAGCTACTATGTCTTTGTTTATATCTCCAGCAAGCACCATTTCTACTACGTGCATAGTATCTTCGTCAGTTTTTCTCATGCCTCCTACGAAAATGGATTTTATTCCGAACCTTTCAAGTGTAGCGCTGATCTGAGGTCCTCCACCATGTACCACTATAACTTTTATACCCACATACCTGAGTAGCAATATGTCTTTAGCAAAGCTTTCTCTGAGGCTCTCTTCTATCATAGCAGATCCACCGTACTTGATCACGAACGTTTTACCGTAAAACTTTTTTATGTATGGAAGTGCTGATTGGAGTATTCTGGCTTTTTCTACAAGGTGGTGTATGGTGTTTTCTTTCATGATTGTAAGCTCCTCAGGTAATCCCTTATACCTTCCTCAAGTGAAAATTCTGGTGAATATCCGAGAACTTGCTTTGCCTTACTTATATCAGCTTCCGTATGGTTTTGGTAAAAATCGTACGGACAGTCAAAATACTCAACCTGTGTTTTTACACCAAGTTCTTTGCTGAGGATATCAACAATCTCGTTAAAACTCCTACTTTCCCCTGTACCTATATTGAAGATACCAGATACATCCTTTTCTAATGCAAGCATGTTAGCTTTAACCACATCCCTTATATAAACAAAGTCTCTTTTTTGCTCTCCCCACTTGAACAGTCTGGGTTTTTCTTTTGAAGAGATCTTTGTGTATATCTGGTAGATCATGCTGGCTGACTTGCCTTTAAAAGATTCCCCTTCACCATAAACGTTAAAGTATCTAAAGCCTATCACTTTGATTTCGTTGTGTTTCTCCAAAAAGCTCAGAGCGATCCTATCCATAATAAGCTTGGAAAATCCGTAGATATTTTCCGGCTTTAGTTGTCCGTCTTCCCTCATGGGAGGGGGTGTGTTTCCATAAACACCAGCCGATGATGCGTATATAACCTTAGCTTTCCAAAAGAGAGCCGATCTTAATACGTGTCTGAAGCTGTCCGCATTGTTTTCCATCATGAGCTTTTGATCAGTAACCGTAGTATCTGTTATTGCAGCGTTATGAAATATTACATCAAACTCGTACTCTTTTATCATCCACTCCCAAAGCCGGGCGTCCCTTATATCACCAGTGATAACTTCACCTTTAAAACTTAACAAGTTCTTGAAGTTTCCGGAGGAAAAGTTATCAAGTACGTAAACCTTTGAGCGTTCAAATCTGCGCTCTATCTCTTTGGCTATGTTAGAACCTATGAAGCCCGCTCCTCCAGTTACAAGCACTCTAATTTTTTCCCTCATTGTGATGCTCCAGCAGGTTTTACTTCCTGAAGCAAAACGATAAGTTCCTCAAGCTTTTTCTTTTCTGCAATAAGCTCCTCTTTCATCCTTTCAGCCTTTTCTATCTCTTCCTTAGGTGCCTTTTTCAAAAACTCTTCGTTTTTCAGCTTTCTTTCAACGCTTTCAAGTGATCTTAAAACCTCTTGATGTCTCTTCGTATATGAGTTTAATAGTTCGGTCACCTTTATGCCCTCCTCCACTGGTATGAAAAACTCAAAGTCTCCGTAAAAGCCAGCTAAAGCATTAGAGGGTCTTTGATCCACTCTTTGAAGATCCTCAAGCCTTGCAAGGTTCAAAAGGTGCTGTCTGAATTCCTCAACGAGCTTTTCCGATTGACTGGCTCTATAGTAAAGCCTTATCCTCTTTGAGGGTTCTATCTTCAGGTCACTTCTGAGGGATCTTATTGAGGATACTATGCCTTTGAGCCTCTCCACTTTTTCTTCCGCATCTGGATATACTTCCTGAGGATTGTATAGAGGAAACTCAGTCAGAGATATGTTTTCTTCATAACTGGTTGGTAAGTTGGAGTAAAGCTCCTGGGTTACGTAAGGCATAAAGGGATGTAAAAGTTTAAGTATCCTGTCAAACACACTCAAAAGTGTTGCTTGAGCTGTTATTCTTTCGGCTTTTATCTTTGTTTCCTGTTTTTGTCTTTCTTCCTCCGGAAGGCTCTCATCCGCCTTAGCATAAAGCCTAAGTTTTGACATTTCAAGATACCAGTCGCAGAACTCACCCCATACGAATTCATAAAGGGCTTGCGAAGCTTCGGAAAATTCATACTCACTTAAGGCTTTATTTACTTTCTGTGCGGTCCTGTTTAGTTTGGTGAGTATCCAAAGGTCTTCACTTTTTGGTGGTGCGCTGTAGGGTAGGTTTTGAAGGAGGTCTCCATCAAGATTCATAAGTATAAATCTTCCTGCATTCCAAAGCTTATTAGCAAAATGCCTGTAGCCTTCAAACCTCTTTTCAGAGAGCTTTATATCCCTTCCTTGCTGGGTAAGTATGGCAAGGGTAAATCTAAGAGCATCAGCACCATATCTTTCCACCATATCCAGCGGATCTATTACGTTACCTTTCGTCTTTGACATCTTTTGACCCTTTTCGTCCCTTACAAGGGCATGTATGTAAACATCCGAAAAGGGAATATCCTCCATAAGGTATGTACCCATCATTATCATCCTCGCAACCCAAAAGAAGATGATGTCAAAGCCTGTCACTAAAAGATCGGTAGGATAAAGCTTTTCAAGGTCTTGGGTTTTTTCTGGCCAGCCAAAGACACCAAAAGGCCACAGAGCGGAAGAGAACCAGGTATCTAAAACGTCACTGTCTTGTTCCAGCTCCTCGTGACCGCAATGCTTGCATCTTAGGATAAATCTGTACTTTTTGTACCTTGGATCATATCTGTACCTGCTTTTTTTCTCTGTAAGCATCGCCATAGGATTGAGATCCTGAGAAAAGAAAAGCCTTAAAGAGTTTGCATCAACTTCCGTAGAGTGATACTTATGGAAAGCATACTTTTTGTAAAACTCAAGTAGAGTTATATTAGGATGTGTAAAAGATGGAGAATGCAAGATACTTTCCACTTCTTCCGGAGTAAATTCATACCCTATTTTCCCATCAGCTATCAAGTTAAAAATGATCTTGTCATAAACCCTATCAAAATCATCATCCGTAAATACATTTTCACGACCACAACTTTTGCAGTACCATACGGGTATCCGATGTCCCCACCATATCTGTCTTGATATGCACCAGTCTTTGAGGTTTTCCATCCATTGTAGATAAGTTTTCTTCCAACCCTCAGGCACAAATCTTATCTTACCTTCCTTCACTACGTTTACCGCACCGTCCTTTATCCTCGGATCGGAAACTTTTACGAACCATTGGAGGGAAACCATAGGTTCTACGGTGGTTTTACATCTGTAGCACTTACCAACTGCATGTCTATGCTGTTCTATCTTTTCCAGCAGACCAAGCTCGGAAAGCTTTTGCAGTATTATTTCCCTCGCCTGGTACCTGTCAAGTCCAGCAAACTCTCCGGCATTTTCGTTCATGCGTGCATGCTCATCCATAACCTTTACAAAGGGTAAATTGTGTCTTCTGCCTATCTCAAAGTCATTGGGATCATGAGCTGGAGTTATCTTTACCGCACCGGTTCCAAACTCGGAAAGCACACTTTGATCGGCTATTACAGGTATGTACGCAGACACTTCCTCTCCGGACATAGATCTCCTTTTCCAGTTAACTAAGGGAAGTTTTACTCTCTTCCCTATGAGATGTCTGTATCTTTCATCATCAGGATGAACGGCAACGGCTGTATCTCCAAGCATGGTTTCCGGTCTTGTTGTGGCAACCGTTATGTATCCAGAATTATCCTCAAGAGGATACTTTATATAGTAAAGCTTCCCTTCTTCTTCCTCATGCTCAACTTCAAGATCCGATAAAGCTGTGAGATCTCTTGGACACCAGTTTATTATGTACTCACTTCTGTATATAAGACCGTCTTCGTAAAGCTTCCTAAAGGCGTACCTTACAGCCCTTGAAAATCCCTCATCAAGGGTAAATCTCTCTCTTTTCCAATCAACGCTTACACCTATCCTCTCAAGCTGTTCCTTTATAGAGTTTCTTGAGATAGGCACCCATGTCCACACTTCCTTTAAAAATTTCTCTCTCCCCATATCAAGTCTGTTTTTTCCTTCCCCTTGGAGCTTTTTATCTACAACGTACTGAGTTGCTATGCCTGCATGATCAAAGCCCGGAACCCATACCACACTTTTGCCTAACATTCTCTGCCATCTGCAGATTATGTCCTGAAGCGTAACGTTGAGAGCATGTCCCATATGAAGAGAACCCGTCACATTGGGAGGCGGTATAACTATGGAAAATCTCAGGTCTTTCTTTATATCTTTTGTATGGTAAATGGCTTCCTCTACCCACTTTTTTGAATACTTACTCTCTATACTCCTGTGATCGTACTCACCTATGTCTCTCATGGAGTATTTAATTATAATCCACCTATCTTGGGTCATGAAGCAAGCCCTCACTATGCAAGTGAGGAATAAAGGGACTTTGGAAATATACACTTTATGTTCTGCCTATGGAGTTGATTTATAAGTGTTTGAAACTTATCCGTGACTTTATCCCTTGAGTTTTTCAATGAGGCTTTCTGCATCAATAACCTGACTGTTTGGTACTACAAGGTCTGCACCAGCTTCTTTCGCTGTTTTTTGAAGCTCAACATTTTTGTGACCGCAGTATGCTATCACTTTTGCCCCTTTGTTCTTTAGTTCCCTTATGACATTTACTGGAAATGCTTCTACATTTATAAAAACCACATGCTCGTCTCTAAAGTCAGAACCCACCCTCACATCGTGCATTGACAAACTGTTTTTTATCCTGCTAAGCAGCATGAGATTCTTTTCCATTATCAGTACTTTCATGCCTGAGCTCCTCCAAAGCTCTTAAAAAGCTCTTTTTAAAGTCCTCTTTGAGTTTGTGAGACCAAAAAGCTACCCAAAGTGTATCTCCCTCCAGCCTCATCCACACTTTTCTGTGAACTGTGTAAAAAGCTACTATCATCCCACCCACTACCAAAAGAGAGCCTATCCATATTATGGGTGTACCGGGCTGTCTTGATACCTGAAAACCGCTGAAAAACCTCGGTCTAAAATCTGACATGAAAAAGACATAAGGAAAATCCTTTAATTCAGCCATCCGAGTGTAAGCAACGAGGGTGAGTTCAGGAGAGTAAACCACAGGCACGTCGTAAGCCTTATGATGGAGAAGTACTTTAACTATAATAGCAGGCTTGAGATCTCCACTCATTCCTGCCTGTTCATTCTCTATGTTTAATGTTGATCTATCTATGGAAAGAAGCATATCCTTAAACTCGGCAACCTTACCAGCTTTTAGCTCCACTTCACCAACTAAGGCGGATTTTGGGTCTTTCACCACTTTATTTTTATCAAAAATTACAAGTCTTACACTGCCTGCTTCACCGGTAAGTCCATAAGTTGCCTGGAATATCCTGTAAGTGCCAAAATCAAAGGGAGAGTTAACCGCAGTTGTGCCTTGAGATACCACATGACCATCTTTGATGATGCGTATGTCACTTTCAAAGCTTGCCACATCATCCCTAAAAGGCGTGCTGACTTTCTTCCCTTCCCTCCTTGCCTCATCACCGTAGGTTACTATCCTGAAGTTCTCAAGCTCTATCTGAAAGGGTAATTTGATCTCTGTTCCTTTAGATTGGATGGTAAGCGTGTCGCTTCTTGATCCCTCAGGTACTATGACGGATCCCCTTATACCCCAAAGTGCATCTATCAACGCCCCTGCCATAATAATCAGCAAACCTACATGAACCACATAAACACCCAATCGGGAATACCTACCCTTTTCTCCGTAAAAATAAAACTTTCCTTCCTGTTCATCCACATAAACATTAAAGCCAAGCCTTTTAAGAAAGGCGATCACTTTCTCCTTTGATGGGTTGATGCGAAAACTCACGGGCTTGAGGTGTTTCTGCGTATGTTCGTCAAGCCTTTGAAACCTCTCTTTTGTAAAGGTATGTATCCAAACTCTCGGGAGTCTTTTTATAGAGCATACTATCAGATTAACTGCAAGAAGCACTATAAAAGCTATATAGTACCATGAATGAAAAACGTCTGTCAGCCAGAGCTTCCAAAACCACAGCCCTACATCCACACCGAACTTATCAAGGTAAAAACCAAGAGGTTGATTTTGTTGAATGTAAGTAGAACCGAGCATAGAAAGGATACCCAGAGATACCATCAAAAATATAGCAAGTTTTAGGGAAGAAAAGAAATCATAAAGAAAGTCCACCAAGCTTTTGTGTTTCCTGTAATCCTCAATAAAGCTCTTCGCAGTAGAGAAAGCAATCTCTACCGAGGATAGAATAAAAAGAGAGGCGGTTAGAAATAGAACTGCGTAGTAAAGTTTACCCCTTTCTTGAAGATAGAAAAGCCCTACTATGAGCGTGACAAGAAGCGAAGAGGATGAAGCCACGAACGGAAGATAACCTCTGAGCATAACAATTAAAAGTATAACTTATCTTTCATCTTGACACTTCGTAATAAAGTAAGTATATATATACTCATGTTAAACGGAGGAGAGAGATGAATATTAAGGATTATCTGACGGAAGAACACAGGGAATGCGATACTCTCTATGCGAAAGTTGAAAGTAGCTTGCAAGAAGGCAAATGGGATCAAGCCGAAGAAACCTTTAAATCTTTTAAGGAGGCTACTCTTTTACACTTCAAGAGAGAAGAGGATATTCTTTTCCCCGCCTTTGAAGAAACTACCGGTATGATTATGGGACCGACTCAGGTGATGAGAATGGAACACGCACAAGCAAGGGATCTTATGGAGAGAATGGAACAAGCTATAAAGGAGAGGGATAAAAAGACCTTCCTCTCTTTGGGGGACACTTTTATGGTGCTTATCGGTCAGCACAACATGAAGGAGGAACAGATACTCTATCCCATGTGTGACCAGCACCTGCCTGCTGACGAAATTATAGAAAAGATGGAAAGGTTATGATAACCAAAGGTGGGCTTTCCCTACAGCAAGCACCACCCTTTATAGTAGTTTTCGGCTTTTTCTTTACCGCCACAGTATTTGGTGTGATCATCTCAATTTTTGAACTTTACATGGCTCTAAAAACCGTCTTTTACCTCCCTGCGCTCGTACACCTTTATACCTTAGGATTTGCCCTTTTCACAATGTTCGGGGCGCTTTTCCAGATGCTACCCGTAGTTGCAGGTGCGGTCATAAAAAATCCAAAACCTAAAGCTTTTGTGTCTTATGTACTGTTATCTTCAGGAGTATCCATATTCGTTTATGCTTTCTTTTCTGGTAAACTGTTCCTTTTGGGTTCCCTCCTCACATATACGGGAATACTTTACGTCTCTTTGTTGATGCTGTACCACCTTATAAAGATCAAGAGCTTTACACCTACATCAAGAGGTATGAAGTTCTCTTTGGTGTTTCTCCTATTTGGAGTGACGGTGGGATTTTACAGGGTCCTCTCCTATTACGGTTATTTACCACCGTCTGAAAAAACCCTAAGCCTTCACTACAGTATACTTTTATTCGGATGGATAGGACTGCTTATAGCCAGTGTATCCTTTCAAGTTGTGGAGATGTTCTTTGTAACGCAAGGTTATCCTAAAAACTTCTCTATGAACTATCCACTGCTCGTTACTCTCTTTTTACCCTTATCTCTAATAAGCGGTGCATTCAGCCTACCTTTAAGTATACTCTTCTTTATTTATGCCTTCCTCACACTCAAAAGATTGATAAAAAGAAGGAGAAAAGCTGAGGATTACACCTTACACTTTTGGTACCTTGGACAGATATGTCTCATACTGTCTCTGGTGTTCTTCATTTTGAGAGATCGTTTCTTTCTTCACTTTCTCTTTTTCTACGCCGTCTTTTTTACGAGCATTATAATGGGTATGATGTACAGGATAATTCCCTTTCTGGTATGGTTTCATATGAGTAACGAAAACAGACCCATGGTGCCTCTTATGTCTGATGTGATACTACCAGAAAGGATAAAGTGCAGTTTTTACCTGCACTTGATATGGGTTATTTTAACATCCATTGCCTTTGTATTTAACAGAATGTACATAATATCCTCATTCGTACATCTACTCTCTTGTATTTTTCTTGCCTATAACATATATAGGGGTGGGATTATATACTTCAAAACTCAACCCTGACAGCAACACCGTGAAGCTTTCCGTGTGGGAATCTGTAAAATTCTACAAAGCTCGGTGTGGAACGCTTAAGTAAGCTAAAGATCTTCCAGATGGGCTTATCTGTGTATATATACTCAACACCGTAAAAGATAGACCTTTCCTGAATGCCTGCGGTTTTTAACTCTTTATCTATATCAAGCACTTCCATATAACCGTATCTTATCTCAACAAGCCTCAGTCCTTGAGCTATGCTTCCCTTTAAAAAGGTATCAACACCGAAAGGCTCATCCTTCTTTACGAGGGACAAAAATACGTTATCTTCGTATAGGATACCATGTTCAAAAAGGGTTTGAGTTACATAAGGGGGAATATTTTTGAGATCCCTAATTAGGAATATGGCTGTGCCTTTTATCTTGGGACTTTCACTGTATAGCTTTTCAAACTCAAGAACAAACTCTTTAAAGGGTTTAAATCTCATCTTTCTGTAAAGCTTTGCCTGTCCAGAAGTGTATAAAGTCATGACTGATACAGGCAGGAGAGCAAATATGACAGACCAGTAAGCACCATGCGGTATTTTGTAAAAGTTGGACAAGAAAAAAGCGACATCAACAAATAGCAAAAAGATTGAACCCAACAAGTAAAAAATTTCTTTTTTTATAAGATGAATGACCGCAAGAAAAAAACCCGTTATAACCATTACGGTGCTGACTGCAAATCCATACGCCGATGCCATACTACTTGAAGTTTTGAAATTTACATACATAAAGATCACGCCTATCATAAGCGCCCAGTTGACTGCAGGTATGTATATTTGAGTGCTTATTTCCGTTGAAGTATGCTTTATATTTAAAAGTGGTGCTATTCTTGTATTTATAGCTTGAAATATTATTGAGAAAACACCGCTTATAAGGGATTGAGAGGCTATTATTCCTGCGAGTATTACAAGTATCAGAAAGGGTATGTAAAGTAAGTTTCCCAGTATAAAGCGTGCGGATTCAAAGAAAAGTGATTGAGCATCCAATTTTGAGACACTCATATAAAAGGAAGCCTGACCTAAGTAATTTAAAACGAGCATGGGAAATACAAAGGTCCATGCACGTCTTATGGAAACTCTTCCCAGGTGTCCCATATCTGCATAGAGTGCCTCTCCACCTGTTGCGACAAGTATAACCTCTGAGAGAGCTATAAATCCTTTTAATGGGTTCTCAATCAAAAAATCTATTGCGTAGTAGGGATTTATCGCACAGATTACATGGGGGTAACTTAAAAAGTTAATGAGTCCTATAAACCCTATTGAAATAAACCATACAAGCATAATTGGACCAAAGTAATCTCCTATCTTACCTGTGCCTTTTGGCTGTAACATAAATAGTAATAGCGTTATAATGAGCGCTATAGCTATGATCTCTGCTTGAGCGGTATTTTCAAAGCCCGGTATCAGTCTTATGCCTTCTGCCGAGCTAAGTATAGTTATAGCAGGTGTTATGACCCCATCACCGAGCAAAAAACCTACACCTATAAAAACCAGTATCCTGTATAGCCTTTTTAATTTCTCGCTTTTTGTAAGAGACCTGGCTATTTCACCCAGCACTATAGTACCTCCCTCACCCTTTATGCTGAGATTCATAGCAAACCACGCATACTGTATGGTGACGAGGATTATAAGCGTCCAAATTATGAGAGACACTATCCCCAAAACCTGCTGTTTTTCTGGTTTTGTAAGCGTAATTACTACCGCAAGGGCATAAAGGGGACTGGTTCCTATATCCCCAAAGACAGCTCCCATAGCTCGTACTGTGTTTTTTAAATCTTTGATGGAAAACATGTTACTCAAACACCTTGATATGTATGTCTTTTAACTGTTTTGGGCTTACATAGTCCGGTGCACCTGTGAGTGGGCATATCCCTTTTTGAGTTTTGGGAAAAGCTATCACATCCCTTATGGAATCAAGACCCCTCATTATAGCCAAGAGTCTATCAAAACCGAAGGCGAGTCCACCATGAGGAGGTGCTCCGTAACGTAAAGCTCTGAGGAGAAAACCGAACTTTTCTTCAGCCTCAACTTCCGATATACCGAGCAGTTTAAATACTATCTCCTGAATGTCCCTCCTGTGAATACGTATAGAACCTCCTCCAACTTCGTAACCGTTTATAACAAGATCGTAGGCTCTCGCTCTCACACTGTGAACGAGCCTTTTCTTCTCATCAACATCACTGGTCTTTAGAGCTTTCTCAAGTAGCGGTATGTCTTCTTCTTTTGGTGATGTAAAGGGATGATGTAGCGATACAAATCTTCCCTCCTCAACATCCCACTCCATAAGGGGAAAATCTACAACCCACAGTACATCAAAAGTGTTATCCTTTACAAGCTCGTATTTTTTGCTTATGTAGAGTCTCAGGTTTCCGAGGATTTTATAAACAGTTTCTCTTGCGTCCGCTGAGAAAAAGAGAGTATCTCCCTCTTCAGCATCAGTTTTTTTCACAAGCAAGGTCAGTTCCTCATCGCCAAGAAACTTGACTATTGGGGAATTGAGTTTACCATTTTCTACCTTTATCCATGCGAGTCCCTTAGCCCCAAGTGTTTGTACAAATTGAGTAAGTTCATCTATCTCCTTCCTTGAAAGATAGGAGCTTTTGAAGTTTATAGCCTTTACAACCCCCCCATTTTCTATAGCATCCTTAAAGACCTTAAGGCTCGTATTTTTAAAAACGTCCGTTAGATCCACAAGCTTAAGTCCGAATCTCCTGTCAGGTTTATCACTACCATAGTTTTCCATAGCATCACCATAGGAGAGTCTATCAAAGGGTCTTTTAAGTTCTATTCCCAGAAGCTCCTTAAACAAAGTACACACAAGCTCTTCACTGAAAGACATAATCTCCTCTTCTTCAACAAAAGACATTTCAAAATCAATCTGTGTGAACTCTGGTTGGCGATCGGCTCTGAGATCTTCATCTCGGAGACACTTAACTATCTGAAAGTACCTGTCAAAGCCTGCAATCATAAGGATCTGTTTGAAAAGTTGAGGCGACTGAGGTAAGGCGTAAAACTTTCCAGGGTGAAGTCTTGAAGGTACCAAAAAGTCTCTGGCTCCTTCAGGTGTGGACTTTGTGAGGAAAGGCGTCTCTATCTCCACAAAACCGTGTTTTATGAAAATATGCCTCGTTAACTGGTAAGCCCTGTGTCTGAAGAGGATATTTTCCTTCATACTCTCCCGTCTGAGATCAAGATATCTGTGT
The DNA here is from genome assembly GCA_041287335.1 of Hydrogenobacter sp. Classification (NCBI taxonomy): domain Bacteria; kingdom Pseudomonadati; phylum Aquificota; class Aquificia; order Aquificales; family Aquificaceae; genus Hydrogenobacter; species Hydrogenobacter sp. The sequence goes on along the minus strand of JBEULM010000006.1, from coordinate 16,376 downwards.
TTTAGCTTCAACTCTTCAGATACGGGAGTATCTTCGTCAACTGGGAAAGGTAGAGGGTCAGATGTGTTTAGTACCTCTATACGGTGTGCAAAAACTTCGTAATACCCTGTTTTGAGTTTAGGATTTTCCGTACCTGGAGGTCTTTTTCTGACAACTCCTTTTATAGCCACCACATACTCGGACCTTAAGGAATCCGCAACTTCATAAGCTTCAGGATGTGTTTTCTCCTCAGCAACCACCTGCACTATGCCTTCTCTATCCCTCAGATCTATGAAAACTACCCCTCCATGATTTCTAACCCTGTGTACCCATCCGCATAAAATCACTTCTTTCCCGAGATCTTCTTCAGAAACCTGCCCGCAATACTTGGTCCTTTTGAGCATGGAGAATTTATTATAACCTGAGTTGGTGCGTACCCCGATTCATATCTTCAGTATCCTGAATTTGGTAAGTAAGTCAAGGAAGAACTTGGCAAAGTAAACGTTTGATATAAAGGAAGCTATACTACCTATGGTCAGAGTTGTCGCAAAACCCTTCACTGGTCCGCTTCCGAACTGAAAGAGTATAAGTGCAGCGATAAGAAGGGTTATGTGCGTATCCCATACAACGCTAAGAGATCTTCTGTAACCAAGCTCAACAGCCTTCCTTGCTGTGCTTCCGGATCTTAGCTCTTCTTTTACCCTTTCAAAAATTAACACGTTAGAGTCAACCGCTATACCCATATTCAGAAGTATACCTGCTATGCCAGGAAGGGTGAGAGTAGCACCCAAAAGTACTAAACCAGCCCACAAAAATAGAGCGTTGAGAAGTATAGAAAGATTGGCTGTAACACCTGCCATCTTATATCTTCCCAAAAGTAGAGCAACAAGAAGCAAAAAACCTACCATGCCTGCTCTAATGCTCTGCTGTATAGCATCCCTTCCTAAGGATGGACCTACCACTGTTTCTTGAAGGAATTTTACGTTAGTAGGTAATGCACCCGCTCTCAGGACTATGGCGAGTTCTTTTGCCTCTTCTGGTGTGAACTGTCCGGTTATTTGTCCCCTGTCTGTTATTCTGCTTCTTATTACTGGAGCCGACATGACCTTTTTATCAAGTACTATGGCAAGCCTTCTCCCTATGTTCTTTTCTGTTGCATCTCCAAAAGTCTTTGCTCCTCTGTCTGTCAACTCAAAGGTTACAGCTGGAGCGCCAAATTCATCACTGCTCGTATATGCTGTTTTTAGGTCCGCACCTGTGATGACAGGCGTTTTCTCCACAAGAAACCACTCCTGAGGATTTCTTGAAGGCAGAAGTTCCGTATCTTTACTCAGCTTCTGCTCAAGTGTCTCTTTTGGACCACTGTCCACTACTAGCTTCAGTTCAAGAAGTGCGGTTCTTCCAATTATGGATCTTGCCTTATCTATATCCAAGACACCTGGAAGTTCTACAAGCACCCTATCACCGCTTACCTTGGTTATGATAGGTTGAACCACACCCAGCTCGTCTATCCTTTTTCTTAATACCTCAACTATCTGACCTGTTACGTTATCTTTTAATTGACTTACCTCCCTATCTTTTAGTTTTAAGAGGATTTTACCTTTTTGGGTTTTGACACTTTCAAATCTAGGAAAGTCCTTACTCACTATCTGAGATACCCTATCAAAGTCCCTTTCGTCAAGGATCTCTACTTTTATACCGTCCTTTCCCGATGTCACATCTAAGATATTTATACCCGCTTCCCTTAATTTTTTTTCCACATCCTTTGCGTACCTCTCATATTCTTGACTTAGAGCGTAATCCATGTCAGGCTCAAGTAACATAGATATACCACCTCTAAGGTCTAACCCTAAATTGACTGGCTTGAAAAGGGTTATACCAACTGAAAGTACAACTAAGAGTAAAAGCGCAAACAAGTTCAGATAAAGGTTCTTCATCCCATTCAACATTATAGCACGTTTCTTATGCTATCAAGGTAGCAAGACCTTATCCTTTCTGATTCCTCATTTATATTCGTCTTATTAAATCTTCTTTTTCCGGTGAGAAGCTCTTTTACAACTATGAAAATATCATTCTCATTCCTAACCAGAAAGCCTGCACCTTTCTGAAGGAGGTATTCTGCCATGTCTCTAACCTTTTCGGTAAAAGGTCCAAAAAGTACGGGTTTGCCGTGATATGCTGGTTCCAAGAGGTTATGTCCTCCCACTGGTAGTAAGGTTCCCCCAACAAAAGCTACATCAGCAAGGGCATACATGTCAAAGAGTTCTCCGAGTGTATCAATAATTAGGATATCCCAATCCTTTCCTTGATAACTTCTCAACGAACACCTCAAGCCACTTGCCATTTGCTGGATCTCCTTTGCTCTTGATATATGGCGTGGAGCTATCAAAAGCTTTATCTTTGGAAAGTAACTTTTCAGTTTTCTGAAAGCTCTGAGTAGGATCTCATCCTCACCTCTATGGGTACTTCCTGCAACAAAAAACCTAAAGTCCCCCTTTTCTATGTTTAACTCCTTTGCTTCCCTCTTTTCAAAAAGGAATTTTAAATTACCGCAAGTTATAACCTTCCTACATCTGTAAGACTCAAACCTCTCTCTATCCATTTCACTTCTGGCAATTATCAAATCAAACCTTTTGCTCATCAACCTTTCATAGATACCTCCCTTTGCGTAAGCGTTTAGCAGAACCTTTCTGACTCTGGTAAATAAAAGCAAGGAAGGCCAAAATTCCCTTTCCACTATGAAGAGTATGTGTGGTCTTATGCGTCTTTCAAAAAGTGCTACCGTAAGAGGCGTGTCCAAAGGCAATCTTTCCAAAAGGTGGTAGTAAACCGATTGTTTTTGAAGATAATCTCTGGCTCTGGGTGAGAAGTAAGTCAGAACTATGCGATAGCCATTTACCAGCTCCCTCAGAATAGGTTTTATCGTGTTGAACTCTCCTACGCTGGCTGTATGAAACCAGAGGGTTTTATCCATAAAACTCTCGGAAAAAAATTATACATGAAGTTTTTATAAAGTTTGAATGTACATTTAAGGAACTTTAAAAAATGTAGAAATATAATACTGTCCCTGATGAAGAAAATTCGTACGGAAATCCTTGAAAAGCTTATTGACTTTTCTAAGAAGAGTCCGATGGAAGTACTTGATGCCTTAGGAAGTTCAACAGATGGACTATCATCTGAGGAAGCCAAAAGAAGGCTTGAGGTTTTTGGTACTAACGAAGTAGTCCACGAAAAGCCTCAACCATGGTACATGGAGTTGGCAAGAGCATTTATAAATCCCTTTATAGGTATTCTTGTATTTCTTGGGATCGTTTCTTATATCACGGATGTAGTTTTCGCACCCCCGGACGAGAGGGACTGGAGCACCATAATCATCATAAGCATAATGGTCTGCGTGAGCGGTATTCTCCGTTTTCTGCAGGAGTATAACTCTAAAATTGAGGCTCAAAAGCTAAAAGCTATGGTTCACACCACCGCACTCGTCAAAAGGAAAGATATAGGTAGTGTTGAGGTTGATATAAAGGAGTTAGTTCCGGGAGATGTGGTGTATCTTTCAGCAGGCGATCTCGTGCCTGCAGACCTGAGAGTTCTTCGTTCAAAGGATCTCTTTATAAATCAGGCGGTTCTTACTGGAGAATCTGAACCTGTTGAAAAGTATGCCCAACTTAAAGAAGAAAAAAGACTTTCGGAGAAGCTCACTTTACTGGATCTTGAAAATATATGTTTTATGGGGACAAGCGTTGTGAGCGGTTCGGGTGTGGGTGTGGTCATAGCAACAGGAGAAAACACTTATCTGGGTTCTATGGCTGAGAGCCTGGTTGGGCATAGGGTAGTGACGAGCTTTGAAAGAGGTGTAAATGAAGTCAGCAAACTCCTGATAAAGTTTATAGTCATTATATTCCCTTTAGTCTTTTTTATAAACGGTTTGACAAAGGGGAGTTGGTTTGACGCTCTCTTGTTTGCTCTTGCAGTCGCAGTTGGTATAACACCTGAAATGCTTCCTATGATAGTGACCGCTAATCTTGCAAAAGGTGCAGTTGCTATGGCAAAACGCAAAACTATAGTTAAAAAGCTTGACTCCATACAGAATCTTGGAGCAATGGATATACTCTGTACCGATAAAACCGGTACTTTGACTCTCAACAAGGTGATCCTCGTAAAGCATATGGATATACATGGAAACGAGGACGATAGAATACTCAGACATGCCTTTTTAAACAGCTATTACCAGACAGGCTTAAGAAATCTGCTTGATATAGCCATTTTGGAATATGGCAAAGAGAAAGGCATGGAAGAGGGTGTTTTAGAGAGAATATACAGAAAGGTGGACGAGATACCCTTTGATTTTGTGAGAAGGAGAATGTCTGTAGTTTTGGAAAGTATAGTTAGAGGAGGTAAAAAGAGGCAACTAATTACAAAAGGTGCGGTAGAAGAGGTTGTGTCTGTGTGCAGATTTGTTGAGTACGAAGGACGTGTTATCCCGCTTACGGATGAAATAAAGACGGAAGTTTTTCAGATGGTAGAAAAATTAAATGAAGATGGTATGAGGGTACTTGCAGTCGCTCAAAAGAATGACGTCCCACCTGAAGGCGTTTTTGGAGTCAAAGATGAGAGCGATATGGTGCTTATGGGTTTTCTGGCTTTTTTAGACCCACCAAAAGAAACAGCTCCATACGCAGTACAGGCCCTCAGATCGCACGGTATAGAGATCAAAATATTGACAGGTGATAATCATGTGGTGACTAAAAAAATATGCAAAGAAGTGGGTATAAAGGTAAAGGATGTTCTTCTTGGTGAACAGATAGAGCTGATGAGTGATGAAGAGCTTATGAAAGCCTCAGATAGTACCACCATCTTTGCCAAGCTGACACCAATGCAAAAGGCAAGGATAATAAAAGTTCTCAAGAGGAAAGGTCATGTTGTTGGGTTTCTTGGAGACGGTATAAACGATGCTCCCGCTATGAGGGAAGCGGACGTAGCCATATCAGTAGATAATGCTGTTGATATCGCAAAAGAATCTGCGGACATAATCCTTTTGGAAAAGAACCTCATGGTATTGAAAGATGGCGTCGTGGAAGGAAGGAAAACTTTTGCCAACATAGTTAAATATATAGCCATCACCGCAAGCTCAAACTTCGGTAACGTATTTTCAGTACTTGTTGCCAGTGCCTTTATACCCTTTCTACCTATGGCTCCTCTTCAACTTCTCTTTCTCAACTTAACTTACGATCTTTCCATGACATCCATGCCCTTTGATAGGGTGGACAGAGAGTATGTTGAAAATCCGAAAAAATGGAACGCACACAAGATAAAGCATTTCATGTTGTGGTTTGGACCTGCAAGCTCAATTTTTGACATCATCACCTACCTTATGATGTTTTTTGTAGTTTGTCCGGTAGTTTTAGGCGGATCATACTACCATCTTTATCCACCATTAAGGAACGAGTTTACCTCACTTTTCCAGACAGGATGGTTTGTTGAAAGTCTTTGGACACAAACCATGGTGGTGTATATGCTCAGGAGCAGAGGGTTACCCTTCTTAGGCAGTTTGCCAGGATTAGCTTTAGTTTTTCTAACCGCAACCGCTCTATTTGTAGGTACCTTAGTACCCTTCACTCCTTTTGGAGAAAAACTCGGAATGAAACCTTTACCACACTTTTATTTCTGGATAGTACTTTTCCCAGCCATCCTTGGCTACCTTCTGCTTGCTCACATACTAAAAAGTAAGTTTATAAGAAGGTACGGTGAACTATTTTAGTTACCCGGTTGTGCCTCTTGTTCCTTGTTGTCTTTTTTAGGAGGGGCGGGTCTTTCTACTATTTTGTCTGGTACGAGTTTTTCCGCTATGGAATTGGCTATTTGTACCACTACATCCCTCGCAACCATATCCAAAGATAGATTTTTACTAACGCTCCATCCACCGCCTGCCGCACCACCTCCTCCCCATCCTGCACCAAACAGTCCCCATGAGGACTTTTCCGAAGTTGCATCAAAGGAATTGGAGAAAGCTATTTCAAGTGTTTCAGGTTTCATAACGTTTATATCAACACCTAATTTTGCTATGTCTTTCTTTACATTTATAGCTCCCAAAATGGGTATTAGTCCACCTCCGAGCGCTCCACCGCTCCTTTCAAGCTCAAGGGCTGTTACGGAACCAAGTATAGTATAATCCACCTTTGGAGGCTTTACCTGTTGACCCGTAGCTTCAAGAAGTTTCTTCATCTTCTCATACTGTTCCAAATCCACTATCTTAAAACAGTTAGTAGCCTTAAGTGCGTTTGTGAGCATGGTAGAGAGCCCTTTACCAAAACCTCTCACTCCACCGCTTCCTGATAGAACCTCATAAAGATAAGCTAATTTTGGCGTTCCCGGATTCACATCCTGACAAGCGTTTGCCTTACAATCAAACTCCATCACCATAACGGAGTATACAGGTTCTGCACACTTGACTACGGGGATCTGCCTCTGTGTTGTCTTCGTATTGCTTTCCTCAGCATAAACTGCGAGTGTGAAAACACCAATACTGAGCAAGGCTTTTTTCATTTCTCTCCTCCTACCTAATTTTTACTTTACATCATATTATAATCCCTCAGAAATATTTTTTTCTGACACATAAAGATCGGATGATAGCCCAAACCCGATGTAATAATTGTCTATGCAAAGGGTACTCTACGAGCCATCTATTGGCTACTACGCTTTGAGTAGCACTCCTCTTACCTTAAAAAATTCTTAAAAGTTAAACTTTAAGCAAGGTACTTCGGAACTCCAAATCCTCGGACTCACCCACCAGCCCTCTCTCAAAAACCTGTTTGTCCACCCTCGTAGGTTCAAGCGATGAGACAATGTAATCCATAGACTTGTACGCCTTTGTGGGATCACCGCACGTATAAACGTCAACTGTGGCAAGCCCATGCTCCGGCCACGTGTGGATGGATATGTGGCTTTCAGCAAGTAAAACAACACCTGTGGCTCCATGAGGGTGGAACTGATAGTAGTGGGATGAGATCTTGGTAAGACCTGCGACTTTGACGGCACTTTCAAGTAAGTGCCTGACATCCTCGACCTTGTCAATGAGGTCGGGATTAACACCGTACAGGTCTGCTAAGATATGCAGTCCGAGGGTCTTTGCCATTTTCTCTCCTCCTGGTCAAGGTTTTTCAGCAGGGCAAAAAGCCTCATAATAAAACACCTCCTTTACAACAGAAAATTAAATTATAATACTTTTTATGGAAAAAGCAAGAAGAAAAAGTGAAATTAGACCTACTTCTTCTTTAGTCAAACAGGCTGTATTTAACATATTAGGAGATATAGAAGATACTTTATTTATAGATCTATTTGCAGGTACAGGACAGATGGGATTTATGGCTGAAGAGAGAGGGGCAAAGGTGATCTTCGTAGAGAAAAATCCAAAACTTGCGAAAGAGATTGAGAAAAAAACTAAAGGAAAAGTAGTAATATCTGATACATTGAAGTTTTTGATGAGCTTTGATGGAACAGCTGATATTGTATTTGCAGATCCACCTTATAACTATGAGAACTATCAAAAACTCATAGATCTTGCTATAAAAATTCTCAATAAAGGTGGATTTTTTATATTAGAGCATAGTAAAAGGGTGAAACTTAACTCGGATAAAAGTAAAGTTTACGGAGATACTGTACTGTCTATATGGAGGAAGAAAGATGATTAAAGTGGTGTATCCCGGAACTTTTGACCCTCCACATCTGGGGCACTTAGATATAGTAAAAAGAAGCTGTGAGATATTTGATAGCGTAGTTGTAGCTATCGCAAAGAATCCAAGAAGACATCTGCTGTTCAGTATGGAAGAGAGGATGGACATGTTCAGAAGGATGGTGGAGTGTTTAGGTGATAAGGTGGAGGTAAAGGGTTTTGATGGGCTTTTGGTTGATTTTATGGCTCGTGAAGGTATAAAAGTGATAGTCAGAGGTGTAAGACTCTTTACAGACTTTGAATATGAGCTTCAAATCGCTATGAATAACTATAAGCTCGCCAAAGTGGAAACGGTTTTTATGATGCCCTCGCAAGACTATATACATATAAGTTCTACCATAGTGAGGGACATAGCTTCTTACTGTGGAGATCTGAAGGGTCTTGTACATATCTATGTGGAAGAAAAGCTCAGAGAGAGGTTTTCCTGCAGGTGAGCTTACCTACCCTTGAGTTTTAGTAAAACAGCATAATGGTTTTTGATACTTATGCGTATTGTACCTCCCTGCCTTTTGACTATCTGTTCAAGTAATATGCTACCTACACCCAGACCCTTTCTTTCGTTGAAGCCTATATCGTTTCTGAATACAAAGTTGACACCTTCATTAGCCTTACACACCTTTATATGGAAAAAACTTTTAGAGTACCTAACACCGTTGCTTATTATGTTGTAAAATATGTCCCGTATGTCACTTTCATCTCCGTAAATGTATACTTCTTTCAGTCCAAGGAAGAGTCTTTTATTTGAAAGCTCTTCCTCAAACTCTTTAAGGGTTTCAAGAATTATGTTGTCAACCCGGAGCCATTCCATTTTCATCTGTCTTTCTTCCCTAAGAACGTGAAGTATAAGGTTCATATCCTTTTCAACCCTCGATAGGCTTCTTTCAAGCCTTTTAAGTATATCCTCATCTTTCACCCTCACTTTCAAAAGAGCCAGATTCACTTTCTGTATCGAGAGGAAGTTTCCGAATTTGTGAGCGACGGATGCTACAAGACTTTTTGTCCACTCCTCCTGTTTTTCTATCTTATTTAGGGAATCCTCAATGATGAGCTGATACACGAGCAATACGAGAAAGACTGTCACAAATTGAGACATAAGGATCACCTTAAAAGGATCCCTCATAAACTTTCTTGCATAATCGGGTTTAACTTTCACATAAATGAACCTTTCCGGAGATGAGGGATTTCTGAAAACGTAGCTTAAGTATTTATCCGTATATTCCTCGCTTATGGTGAAGTTTTGATCACCTTTGTAAGCTCCGTTTGAGATAATGTATGCAATATACTGTGTGTATGCTTGCTGATAAAGGATGTCATCCGCCAAGTTCTTCAGATAGTAAAATATAAGGGTGTTTGTAACGATCAAAGAGATGAATAGAGTCAGGAAAAAGTATGCGAGGAGTTTAAGGCTTCTAAGCCTCAACCTTGTATCCTCTTCCTTTCATGGATATTATGAAGCCTTCGGGTAATACCTTCCTCAAATTTTTTACGTGTGCCCTGACCACCTCGTCCCCTACGGGTTTATCTCCCCACACGTAGTTGAGTAGCTCCTCCGAAGAGACAAACCTACCCCTATTTTCCACAAGATATTTGAAAAGCATCCAGTCCTTTTTTGTGAGATTTAAGGGTTTTCCACAGACGGAGACCTTCTCCTTATCAAAATCCACCTCCACGTCGCCTATTTTTACTATCATATCACGGATCTTCCTTCTGTATAAAGCCTTTAGTCTTAAGAGAAGTTCCTTAGGTTCAAAAGGTTTCGTCATATAGTCATCAGCACCGGTGCTAAAGCACCTTTCTTTATCATCCAGCCTGCTTTTTGCGGTAAGCACCAGTATAGGTGTGTTCCTGTCCTTTTGTCTTATCTCGTAAAGTAGTCTCTCCCCGGGCAAATGGGGCATCACAAGATCCATGATTATCACATCGTAAATGGATGTCACCAAAAGATCAGGAACTTCCCTCGGATCACATACATAATCTACCTGTAGTCCCCATTCTTCCAAATATGCTTTTAGTGACTCCCCCAACAGTTTGTCATCCTCCACCAGAAGGACCTTCACACTTTATTATTATATAGTTGTGTCAAGAAAGAGCATCAACAAAAATCCTATAAGAAATCCTACGGTTGATAGTGTATGAGAGCCTTCCGAATATACCTCCGGGAATACCTCCTTTACAGTTACGTATATCATGGCACCTCCACCTATCCCTAAACCCAAAGCGAGAAATCCCCTAAAGGCTTCAAAGGTGTAAAAACCTAAAAGTGAAAAGAAAGCTTCAATGATCCCACTGAAAATACCTGCCGCTAAAGGAGTTACTACTCCCCTGTTTGCTACCATAAGAGCCAGAGTTACTATGAGACCTTCAGGTATATCCTGAATGGCTATTGCTAAAGCTGTTGCGCTACCTTTTTCAATAGAGTATGCAGAAGACACACCTACTCCAAATCCTTCTGGTATGTTATGTATGACTACGCCCGCAACTATAAGAAAGAGTTTCTTGATCTTCTCACTTTTTATAACACCTTCTGAACCCTTGAGTATATGCTCGTGGGGAAACAGATACTCAATCAGTCCTATCAGAAAAAAGCCAATAAGAATACCTAAGGATGTCTGCCAGAAGCCCCCTTTTTGTATGCCGGGAATTATAAGACTTGTAAAACTTGCTACTACCATAACACCGCCTGCAAAGGAGAGATTTAGATTAATGCTTAACGGTGTTTTCTTAAAAGTAAGAGCCAATAAACTGCCTATGGAAGTACCAAAAAGCAAAAGGATGGAATTTAACCACACATCACCAGTCATTTCACAAAAGTTCTGAGAGTTTAAAGAGGGAATAAAGCTCCAGTCCTTCCCTGTTTACGTTCTCTTTCCCTCCTTCCTCTCTGTCCACGATAGCAAAAACTCCAAGTACTTCAAGTCCCTCCTCCCTACAGGCTTTTACAGCCTTTAAAGATGAGTTTGCGGTAGTTACCACATCTTCAAGAACTACCACCTTTTCTCCAGGTTTTAACAGCCCCTCCACCTGCCTTCCAAGTCCGTGACCTTTCTTCTCCTTTCTGACCACAAAGGGTTTGATGGGATTACCGTCCATGTAAGAAACGAAGGCTACGGAGTAAGCTATGGGATCCGCACCGAGCGTCATTCCTCCAGCACCATCAGGGCTTAATGGCTTTATAGCTTCGTACATTAGCTTGCCCACAAGATATGCGCCTTCGGGATCAAGAGTTATCTGTTTTAGATCTACATAATACCTGCTCTGCTTTCCCGAGGACAGCTTAAAGATAGGCTCATCGGCTATCTTGAGGGATCTTATAAGTATCAGACTTTTTAGCCTGTCCTTAAGCATTACCCTTGAGCTTTTGTTTTGCATACTCCATAAGTCCACCAGCTTTGAGTATAGCTTGGAGTTCATGTGGAAATTTGGTAGCTTCATACTCTTTTCCCGTGGTAAGATTCTTGAGTGTACCCTTCTCAAGGTCAACTTCTACCTCATCACCGTGATTTATTTCATCCACAGCTTGAGGCGCTTCCACTATGGGAAGCCCTATGTTTATGGCGTTTCTGAAAAATATCCTTGCAAAGGACTTGGCTATAACCACTGGTACACCAGCATACTTTATAGCTATGGGAGCGTGTTCCCTTGAAGATCCTGAACCGAAATTTTTCCCAGCAACGATTATGTCACCTTTTGCGTGTTCTTTGGCAAAATTTGGGTGTTCTGAATCTTCCATCACGTGTTGAGCAAGTTCGTTAGGGTCAGAAGTATTTAAATACCTTGCGGGTATTATCTGATCAGTATCCACGTTATCTCCAAACTTCCAAACCTTTCCTCTTATTACCATGTCAACATTATACACTACTTTTGTTATAATATAATAGTAGTAGCTACCAAAAGTGCTTTTTATGGCATGAAGGTAGCACAGGTAGGTCCTTTAATTTACAGGATACCACCCGAAAAGTACGGCGGTACAGAACTTGTAGTTTACAATTTGTTGAAAGGGTTAAGGGAAAGGGGGATAGATTGTGTTCTTTTTGCTACTGGGGATTCACATGTGGACTGCCAAATTATGCCCATCTGTCCTCCCTTAGGCTGGAGGGATGAAGAAAAAATAGCTTATTACGAGTATTTGGAATCATGCCATGTATTATCAAAACAGGAGGATTTTGATATTATACACATTCACTTTTATCCCCACAATCCTCAGTGGTTTTTCTCACTCCCCCTTTTCAAAAAGCCGGTAATATTTACCGTACATTCCTTACTGGAAGGTTTTAAAAAAATGTACAGAAAGTTTCCTCATCTCGCACACGCACCCATTGTATCTATATCGAATGACCAAAGAAAACCACTACCCTTTGCCAATTATATAGCAACTGTATATAACGGTATAGATGTAAGCATCTTCCCATACGAAGAGAAAAAGGAGAATTTCTTAGTTTTTGTAGGAAGAGCTGTATTTGAGAAGGGAGTTGCGGAAGCTATTGAAATAGCTAAGAGGCTCGGGAAAAAACTTTATATAATTGCAAAAGCGGATACTCCTCAAGAAGAGGAGTACCTTTCAAAATACGTAAAGCCTCAGGTAGACGGCAAAAGGGTGATCTTTCTCGGAGAGCTAACCTTCAGTGAAAAGGTAGAATATCTCAGCAAGGCTGAAGCCTTTATATTCCCCATGCAGTGGAGAGAACCCTTTGGTCTTGTGATGATAGAAGCGATGGCGTGCGGAACACCCGTTTTCGTAACTGATAGAGGATCGGCCAAGGAAATAGTTATTCACGGGAAGACTGGAGCTTTGATAAAAGCAAGAAAAAAACCGAAGTTTATGGATGAAGAGCTTATACAGGCTTTCGTAAAAGCTTATAGGCGATACATAGACAAGGTGGATCCTAAAGAGTGTAGAAGGCGTGTTGAAGAAAACTTTACATACCAAAAAATGACGCAAAGCTATTTAGAAGCTTACGAAAAAGTTATCAAGAATTGGGAAATCATAAGAAAAAATATACTCTCTAATAATCCTACCTTAGCGCTTAACAAACTTTAGCCGTCTTCTTAGTTGGGAGGTCGGCTTATGGATTGGATCGTTTTTATATTGGGTTTATTACCATATACTTTAGAGATATATTTTCTGAGCTTTGCGCTAAGATATAAAAAACCACAGCCTACGGATACTATTCGAAAGCCTTTCGTAAGTGTACATGTTCCAATACACAAAGAACCACCTCATATAGTAATAAATACTTTAAAAAGTTTGAGCGATCAAGATTACAAAAGTTATGAGGTACTTGCCCTTGTAAATAACACACCTCAAATTGATCTTAGAAAACCCATAAAGGATTTTTGTCAAGAAAAAAGTAGTATTTTAAGATATTATCACATACAGACTTCCGGCTACAAAGGAGGTACACTTAACGAGGCTATACATCTGTCAGATCCTAAAACCGAGATAATAAGTGTAGTAGATAGCGATTATCAAGTATCTAAGGATTTTATAAAAAAAGGTGTTGGCTTCTTTGAAGGCAATACTGCTATAGTACAGTTTCCTCAAGATTATAGGGATTTTCCTGATACGGTATTTTTCAAAGCTATGTACATTTCTTACAGATACTTTTTTGCGGTAATAATGAGAATGTGTCACGTGTTAGGTGCTGTAGCTTTTATGGGAACTGTAGGCTTTATAAGAAGTGATGCTATAAAAAAGGCTGGAAATTGGAGCGAAGAGGTTTTAACGGAAGATAGTGAAGCTGGTCTCAGGATAGTTTTAAGAGGATTTAAAGGTAAATATATAGACGAAAGCATAGGAAAAGGTTTGATGCCTTTAAGTTTCTTTTCGTGTAGGCAACAGAGATTCAGATGGGCATATGGAAATGCTCAAACATTAATAAAACATTTCTTTGCTCTTACTTTCGGAAAGGAGTTAAGCTTTAAACAGAAGATAGCTTTTTGGATTCAAAATACTGTTTGGCATACACCTCTCATAATTTCCTTATCTCTTACATTTTTTTCTTATCTTAGTTATCTGTTTAGCCATTTTGGTGCAGGTTTATTAACAGGCTTTTTAATTTCAAGGGTATATAGCTTTCTTTGGCTTTACAGAAAGATAGATAAACTATCTATTTATGAGTCTATTCTTGGATTGATATTCTATTTGTCGCTATTTTTCCCAATGAGTTATGCTCCAATGAGAGTTTTAATACCTTCTAAAGTGTCCTTTTATCGGACTCCTAAAATCAAACAAAGGGAAAGTGCAAAATACTTTGGTGAAATATTCATGCTTTTTCTAACATTTCTCTTATTTTTGGTATCTATAAAAGAAGGTAAATGGATAAATGTTTACACTTGTACTCTTTCCATAATTTTCTTTGCTTGCTTCTTCTGGATTGTTAATAAGGGTAGGTCTTCTATGCTCCCATAATTTCTCTCTCTTTCGCTTCTGCGATCTGATTTATCTGTTCTATGTACCTATCTGTTAGCTTCTGTAGCCTATCCAAGCTTCTCTTTATCTCGTCTTCGGAAATGCCTTCAAGGTCTTCTATCATTTCCTTAGCATCTCTGCGTATGTTTCTGACAGCTACTCTCGCCTCCTCCGCCATCTTGTGAAGCAGTTTAACAAGCTCCTTTCTCCGTTCCTGTGTGAGGGGAGGTAACGTGATTCTAAGCGTGTTTCCATGCCTTTGGGGATTCAAACTGAGTTCTTCCATAATGGTTTTTTCTATATTTGATACCGCATTAGCGTCCCAAACCTGTATAAGTATCTGGTTTGCTTCAGGTACGGAAACGCTACCCAGCTGTTTTAAAGGAACTTTTGATCCGTAGTATTCCACTTTAAGTTCCTCAACGAGTGCCGTACTTGCCCTTGTGGTCCTTAATCCCGCTATCTCGTTTTTAAAGTGGTTTAGAGCCTTTTTCATGTCCTCTTCGGCACTGCTAAAAATGTCTTCCATCATCACAAAACCTCCACCTATTTTTTTAATTTTCCTAAGCTTGCCTACCTCACCAAAGAACCCACCTTCTCTCCCATAATAGCTCTTAGCAAGTTGCCTGGCTTTTTGATGTTGAGTACTAAAATGGGTATTCTGTTTTCCATGCACATGGTCATTGCTGTGTGGTCCATCACTTTTATGCCTTTGGTTATAGCTTCAAGATAGGTGATCTCTTCTATAAACTCAGCTTTAGGATTTTTGAGTGGATCTTCGGTGTATATGCCGTCCACTTTTGTTGCCTTGATTAGGAGGTCTGCTGATATCTCCGCAGCTCTAAGGGCCGCCGCGGTATCAGTGGAGAAAAAGGGGTTACCAGTACCTGCTGCGAAAATCACAACCCTGCCTTTCTCCAGATGCCTTATAGCCCTTCTCCTTATATAAGGTTCAGCTACCTGCCTCATCTCTATGGCCGAGAGGACTCTCGTGGGTATTTGAGCGGTTCTTTCCAGGGTGGACTGAAGAGCCAGAGCATTTATAACTGTTGCAAGCATACCCATATAATCACCGGTTGCCCTGTCTATGCCTATCTCAAGCCCCTCTATGCCTCTGAAAATATTACCCCCACCTATCACCACTGCCAACTGCACACTGCGATCGTAAAGGGATCTTATCTCTCTTGAGATATAATCAAGAAAACTGGGACTTATCCCATAATCTTCGTCACCAGCAAAAGCTTCACCTGAGAGTTTTATAAGAACCCTCTTATATTCAGGTTTTTCACCTTCCATCAAATGCCACCGAGTTCGTACCTCACAAATCTCTTTATCTGAATTCCCAAAGCATTTTCTCCCAGATACTGACCCACAGTCTTTTTTTCCTCCTTTATAAAGGGCTGCTCTAATAGTACCTTCTCCTGATAGAACTTCTTGAGTCTACCCTCAACAACCTTGTCTATGATGTTCTCAGGCTTGCCTTCCTGTCTCGCCTGTTGTGCGAAAATTCTCTTTTCCCTTTCTATGACTTCTGCAGGTATGGAGTTTACATCCACGTACTCAGCTTTCATTGCTGCTATCTGCATGGCTACATCCTGAATCACCCTTAAAACCCTATCGTCCATCTTATCTGATCTGTAATCTACAAGAACACCCACCCTACCTATACCGTGTACGTACGCGTGTACGTAGCCGTCCGTGTCAAATCTCGTGAATCTTCTGAGCTGTATATTTTCCCCTATCTTCGCTATAGCTGACTTTATAACCTCCTCCACACTTTTGGTGGGATCTTGATAATAAGCCTGTTTTAGAATGTCTTCACCTGTACCTTCTCTGTTGGCATTTTCCGAAATTTGAGCTATATGTTTGGCTATATTCAGGGCAAGCTCGTTGAAATGTTCGTTTCTGGCAACGAAGTCCGTTTCACAGTTTAGTTCTATTATCACCCCGACTTTTCTGTCCTGCGAAACGTAAGTCTGTATAATTCCTTCCTTAGTTTCTCTACCCGCTTTTTTCTCGGCTTTTGCAAGCCCCCTTATCCTGAGGATCTCCTTTGCCTTTTCTAAATCCCCACCCGCTTCCTCAAGAGCCTTTTTACATTCAAGCATCCCTGCTCCTGTCATTTCTCTAAGCGTTTTTACCATCTGCGCACTGACCATTTTTCTACCTCCATCACTCTACTTCTTCTGCCCCTTTATCTATATATTCGTACTTTTCTGACATCTCCATAGCCTTTTCAAAGAGTGCCTTTTCTTCTTC
>JBEULM010000005.1 GCA_041287335.1 Hydrogenobacter sp. | reverse complement strand
GAAAAAGAGCCTATGAATCCTCTCGTAGAAAGATTGGAGGACATACTCAAAAGGAGAGTTTTGAGATGAGAGTTTTGCACGTATCCGACCTACATGCTGGGAAAACCTTAGGTAGGATAAACAGAAACGAAGACCTTTACTATGCTCTTGAACAGATAATAAATATATGTAAAGAGGAGAGAATAGACCTTCTTTTGATCGCAGGAGATATATACGATAAGTCACATCCAGACCACGAATCTCAGAACCTGATTCTTGATTTTCTCACCAAAATGCACAGTGTAGGTATCCACACAGTACTTATAGCTGGCAATCATGACAGCTACGATTTTATAAAGTCCTACAAAAATTTAAAGAGGATAGCACGTATACACGCTTTTGACAGACCATGTAAAAATGCCTCAGACTGCATAATAAAGTTTGGAGACCTAACAGTGGCTTGTCTTCCTTATCCAAGCGAAAGGGTACTTACCCATATAGATGAACACACTCAGAAGAGTTACACTCAAAAAGTAGCTCAATATCTGAATGTACTCGCTAAGCAAGTAGAAGGTTCCAGATACACCGTGCTTTTAGCTCACCTTATGGTGGAGAGTGCAAAAGTATCCGGAAGCGAGAGGCAATCCACTGTAGGGGAGTTCTATGCTGTAAAACCAGAACATATCCCTACAGGGTTTGATTACGTTGCTTTGGGACATATACACAGGCATCAGAAGATAAACAAAACGCCAGTGAGAGTTTATTATTCGGGAAGCCCTTACCAGATAGACTTTTCTGAAAAAGGTACACAAAAGTATGTAAATCTTGTAGTGTTTGAAGATGAACCTACTGTAAAACCTATAAGGCTTGATCTAAAAAGAGAGCTTCATGAGGTTGTAATAAGCGTGAAGGAAAGTTTCTCCACAGCGCTGGAAAGTCTAAAAGCCTTAAAAGGTTTGGTGAAGGTGATCTTAAAAACAGATATACGGGATAATACTATCAGCATCAAGAAAAAGCACATAGAGGATATACTGGAAGACAGGCTCGTCAAGTTTGAAGTTGAGTATGAGGGTGAGAGCGCATCCGACAAAGGACACTTGAGTCGTGATCTTGACCTCTTGGAAGCGTATAAAGTGTACTACAAAAATACTTACGGAGTAGAACTCCCCGAAGAGTTAAGAGAAGAGTTTATCAGTGTACGGTGGAGAGCCGAGCATGAGACCCATACTTCTTAGACTTGAGAACTTCACCGCTTACACCAGACCTCAGGAGATAGATTTTTCAGATCTTAATTTTTTCATAATACAAGGTAAAACTGGCGCTGGAAAAACGAGTATCATAGAAGCCATATGTTACGCGCTCTACGGAAAAGTACCACGATACAAAGGGCTTGGTGTTCACGAACACTTACTTTCAAAAGGACAAAGGCGTATGAGAGTTTATTTTGAGTTTTCTGTTAAAGGCAAAAGATATGCCGTAGACAGACTGTATGAGGTGTCAAAATCCCCTGTAGTGAGATTTTACGAAGGTTCAAAACTCCTTAATTTGAAAGTTAAAGAGGTGGAGGAATACATATCTAAGCTTCTCAGTATGGATTACGAAACTTTCACCAAAGTTATAGTGCTACCTCAGGGGCAGTTTGACAGATTCCTAAAACCCAACAAACCTGTAGAACGTAGGGAGATACTTAACAGACTTTTAGGTTATGACGAGATCTTTGAAAAGATGAACCGCATAATAAAGGATACACTGAGCCAGCTGAGGATAAAAAAGGAATCCCTTGATGCCGAATACGAATCCATAAAATACGCTCAGGAGGGCATACTCAGAGAAAAAGAAGAAGAACTTAAGAAAAAGCGACAAAATCTTGAGCATCTTACAAAAGAGAAAGAGGATCTGAGCGCACTTTTACAAAAAGCTATAGAGAAGGAAAGGCTTCAGAAGGAATTATCCGAAAGAGAATCTGAACTTTCAAAGCTTTTGAGCCTTCATGAGGACATCCAAAAAAAACGTGAGAAGTTGTATACAGCCAAAGAGGTTTTAGATTACGCACCTTCTCTGAAAGAGTATGAAGAGCTAAGCGAAAATATCCACAAACTTACTGAAGAGAAAAAGCTCCTTAATATGGAACTGCTCAAGTACAAGGATGAGCTAACTCAAATGGAGGAAGAGCGAAAAAGACTTGAGCAAGAGTACACTAAACTTGACGAGCTTAGATCTAAAGAAAGAGAGCTTGAGATAACAAAAGAGAGATTGATCGCACTTTTGGATCTCCAAAAAAAGATAAACCAAACCTTGACACAAATAGAAGATAGAGAAAAACAGAGAAATAGGTTAAAAGATGAACTCGGTATTCTCCAGGAGGATCTTTCGCAAAAAGAGAAACAACTTTCCGATATAGAACAGAAATTGCTGGAACTTGAGAACGTAGAAGAGGAGTATGCAAAACTTACAGCCATAAAATCCATATACGATCAGCTTCCACATATATATGCGGAAATTGAAAAAACAGAAGAACTGCTTAAACAAAATAAGGAAAGGCTTGTCCTTTTGGAATCTGATGTAAAGAATCTTGAGGGTTCACTTTTTGAAGCGTACGTTCACGAGATAAAAAGTAAGCTCCTCCCTGGAGATATATGTCCTGTATGTGGAAATGAGGTTCATAAGATAGTGACACATCACCGTTCTGAGGATTTGAGCTTTGCACAAATTAGGGAAAAACTTGAAAGTTTACGAAAAGAAGAACAGAATATCATAAACTCCTTAGGAGGCTATGAAAACAGAATAAAAGAGCTTAGACAAAAACATGAAGAGATATTAAGATCAGGTGGCATGAGCCAACAGGAATTTTACATAAAGTATGAGGAGATCAAAAAAAAATATCATCTCTACAAAAGTTTGAAAGAGAAGGAAAAGCAAATAAGACAGGTCTGTGAAAGTTCAAGATCAAAAAAGTCAGAAAAAGAGATAGTCCTCTCTAAACTTGAAGCAAGCTTGGAACATGCAAAAGAACATCTTTCTGAACTTAAAAACCAAGAAGAAACAGAGATGAAGAGACTTTCGGAGATCTTGGGAAGACACGTTAGGGATCCAAAGCGTGAGCTTGGATTACTTGAGGAGGATCTTGGTAAGATAAAAGGAAGGATAGCCTCTGTGCAACATGAATACGAAAATCTGAGGAAATACATGGAGGAGTTAAGAATAAAAGCTTCCCGTATTGAGGAACAGATAAAGCAGAAAGAAAGACTAAAAGAGGATATGAGAACCAGACTCGCCGAGGTAGGCAAGACATTATACCCAGCTTTACAAAAGTTTGGGGACATAGAAAAACTCAAAGAGCTATGCCTTCCTAAGGAAGAAGTGCAAAGGCTTGAAAAGGAAGTTATAGATTACGAAAGACATACCGAGAGCTTAAAAACACAGATAGAACGGTTAAAGAATATCCTCTCAGGGTATCCTCAAGAACTGAGCAGGCAGAGGATTGAAGAGAAGTTGAAGGATTTGGACAAAGTTATATATAGAGTTAATCAGGAAATGGGCATCTTAATAAGGGAGGTACAGGAGATAAGGGAAAAGATAGAAAGAAGAAAAGCCATAGAGCAAGAGATAATAAAGCTAAGCCGGGAGCTTTGGAAGTACGAAGCTCTGGAAAAAGACATGAGAAGTGAAAAGTTTCCCGAATTTGTCAGCAGACACATGCTACAGACTATACTTGATAGAGCGAGCTTTTACCTTCTCAAATTCAGCTCCGGTATTTACGAATTTAAGCTTACAGAAGGGGATCTGTGTGTGATTGATAGAAGCTCAGGACACGAGAGAAGCGTTTTTACTCTGAGTGGAGGGGAGACATTTATTGCGAGTCTTTCACTCGCCTTTGCGGTAAGCGATGTAATCTCTCACAGCGCACCTTTAGAAAGCATGTTTATAGACGAAGGTTTTGGCGCTCTTGATAGGGAAACCAGGGAGTCTCTTGGAGAGTTCTTTGAGCTTATAAAGCTTAATGCGGGAAGGATGGTTGGAATAATAAGCCACCTTGAGGATTTGGCAGAAAAGTTTGATCAGAAGATAGTGGTGGAAAAGCGTGGTGACTACTCAACAATAAGGGTTGAGGTTATATAAAATATTGCTTATGGATAAAGTGATCATAAAGGTGAATGGAAAGGACGTAAAACTTAAGGATTTCCCCAAAAGGGTAACTCACAACGTGATAGTGGGGCTTATAAAAAGCTTAAACCTTGAAGA
The DNA here is from genome assembly GCA_041287335.1 of Hydrogenobacter sp. Classification (NCBI taxonomy): domain Bacteria; kingdom Pseudomonadati; phylum Aquificota; class Aquificia; order Aquificales; family Aquificaceae; genus Hydrogenobacter; species Hydrogenobacter sp. The sequence goes on along the minus strand of JBEULM010000005.1, from coordinate 10,422 downwards.
GGAACCGGAAGATATAGTTATACATGTCAAAGTCAGTAAAGAAGGTAACGGAAGTTCTTGATTTTACAGTTGGTGAAGAAGCTGAAGGTAAAAGACTTGACACTTTTTTAACCAACGCTTATGGAGAGTTTTCAAGGAGCTATATACAGAAGCTCATAGAAGAAGGGTTTGTCTTTATAGACGAGTTGGAGGTGAGAAAGCCCTCTAAAAAAGTGAAAGCTGGACAAAAAATTACCTTTTTTGTACCGAGCGGCGAACCCTTGGAGATAATGCCTGAGGATATACCTTTTGATACGGTGTACGAAGATCAGCACATTATTGTATTAATAAAGCCGTGTGGTCTTGTTGTACATCCTTCTCCGGGGCACTCCCGTGGAACTTTGGTAAACGCCCTGCTTTACAGAGTCAAGGAGCTTTCCGGGATCGGTGGGGTGGAAAGACCTGGGATAGTTCACAGGTTGGATAAAAACACAGCAGGGCTTATGGTGGTTGCAAAAACGGATAAAGCTCACGTGTCCCTTGCAAAGCAGTTCCAGAATAGAACAGTACTAAAACTCTATCATGCTCTGGTGAGCGGGCTTATAAAAGAGGAAAGTGGTGTAATAGAAAAACCCATAGCGAGGCATATAATAGATAGGAAAAGGTTTTCTGTAAGCCAAGATGGAAAGCCGGCAAAGACGGAGTATCGGCTTATAAAAAGGTTTGAAAAGCACAAAGTTAGTCTCTTAGATGTGCGTATCTACACGGGTAGAACTCACCAAATCAGAGTACATCTCTCCTCTTTAGGTTATCCCATTCTTGGTGACACAACATACGGCTTTAAGTCTTCCTCCGTTGACCCAAAGATAAGGGAGCTTATGGGTGATTGCCACATGCTTGTGAGTTACCGCCTTGCTTTTTCACATCCAATCTCGGGTAAATGGATGGATTTTAAAATACAGGATCCTGAACCATTCAGGAGCGTTTTAGCTTTCTTGGAAGATACTTAAAAATAAAGATCTTAACTTTCCTATTACACCTTCCTCTCCCAATATATGGCGGAGTCTGATAAAATCCTCCTTCATTTTCTCCCTAACCTTCTGGGATGTCAAAAGCTTGTCAGCAGATTCGTAGAGAATTTTCCAATCTCTCTGGATTATTTCGGATACAGCCTCCTTCCCAAGCACCAAGTTGGTAAGTGATACCCACTTTACCCTGATAAGCCTCTTACCTATAAAGTATGTAAGAGGATGAACCCTGTAAAAGACTATGTGGGGATTCAAAAGAAGACTTGCTTCAAGTTCGGCTGTTCCGCTTGCAATCAGAGACATCACCGAGTATGACATAACATCGTAAGAAGGCGTAGGCGTGTGAGCTTCGGTGAGGATTTTGACAGGAATGTCCCTAAAGACTTCCTCAAGATATTCCCTGAAAGGTTCAAAAGTGGGAAGCACACCAAAAAGGTCGTATTTCTTGTGAAGCTCCAGAAATACACGCCTTAGATAAGAAGCATGTCTTTTTATCTCACTCCATCTGCTACCGGGAAGAAGCCCTACGATATTTTGCTCGCCTACAAGCTTAAAAAAATTTTCCCGGCTTTGTGAAGGTTTAGCTATATCTACAAGGGGATGTCCTACATAATGCACCTTAAATTTTCCGTAGCTTTCGTAAAGGCTCACCTCAAAGGGAAGGATGACTATGATATGGTCAGCATACTGAGCTATGAGCTTTGCCCTGTTTTCCTTCCAGGCCCACACCTGAGGAGATATGAAGTATACGATCTTCTTAACTTTCCCCCTTGCCTTTTTGAGAAGTGGAAGGTTAAAGGCTGGTGCGTCACAAAGCACAAGCACATCTATATCTTCAAGCAAATTCTGTATCTTCCTGTAGAGCTTGAGAACAAAAGGTACCTTAGGAATAGCCTCAGCGATACCTACAGTGGATAGATCTTCTATCTTAGCTATGCTTTTAAAACCTAAACTTTCAAGCCTTTCATCAGTTATTCCCCATGCATCAATACCCTCAACACCTTTAAATATGTTATAAACGTAATTGCTCGCCGACCTTTCACCTAAGGAAAAAAAGACTCGCATCACTTTTTCAGAAAAAGTTTGAATGTGTCTCCCTTTACCCTCTCAATCCTCAAAGAGAGATCATCAATTTTTAAAAGCATAGCGTGGGATGTGTCTACTTTCCCAGAACTCCAAATGCTTATATACCTATCTGCATATGTGCTTTTGAGAGAGTTTCTAAAAATAGCCTTCAGATATGCACCATCGTGATGCTCCATGATCTCCGTAGAGACTATTTCTAAATAATTATTTTTCTCTACACCCTCTTCCCAAAGCTCTCCAAGCCCTTCTATGGTGATTTCTTCACTAACACCGTACTCAAGGTCCTCTTCATCTATCTCCCTAACAAATCTCCATACTTTCTCCTTTACGAGTTCCTCTATTCTTATAAGCTTTTCAAGGATAGCTTTTCTGTAAACTTCATCTACAGGCACAGTCTATATTATATCATTCAAAGTACTCAGCACCACAGTTTTGTGTCTCCCAGACTACTACCTTTTGAAGCGAAGGGTACCTCTCTTTAACCTTGTGATAAAGCCACTTAGCTATGTTCTCGGCACTCGGAGAAAAATCAAAAATATCGTTGAGAAGCTTGTAGTCTGGAAGTAGCTCTTTTAGAAAGCTGTCTATTTGAACAAAGTCAAAACCCATTCCCCCTTTGTCTAAGCTGTCAGCCTTTATATGAACTTCTGCTTTCCACGTGTGTCCGTGGAGAGGCTCAGGAGATCCATGGTAATCGGTCAAAAAGTGTGCAGAATTAAATTCCCTTTTTACTACAATTATCCACGGCATAGTGTATAATTTTACAGCATGAAAGCTCTCATAATGGCAGGGGGAAGCGGAACACGTCTTTGGCCCCTCTCAAGAGAAAAGTACCCCAAGCAATTTCTAAAAGTACTTGGAGATAAATCCCTCCTCAAGCTCACTTATGAAAGGCTCCTAAACTTTTTGGACCACAGTGACATAATGATAGCTACATCTTATGAGTATGAGTATCACGTCAGAAACCACCTTTATCCCTACGAAGGCTACTCGCTCATCCTTGAACCTGAGAAAAAAAACACGGGACCCACGGTGATGCTCGGGATACTCTTTGCACTTGAAAAGCTCTCATCTTCGGAGGATGATGTCCTGTTCGTTGTGCCTTCTGATCACTATCTTTCTCCAACGGAGAAATACGTAAGCTATTTAAAGTTTGGTGCAAAGTTAGCAATGATGGGCTATATAGTAACCTTTGGCATAAAACCCTCGTATCCAGATACCAACTTTGGTTATATAAAGCTCGGCAAAAGCATACTCTCGGAAGGGGACTATACAGCATACCAGATGGAACGTTTCGTTGAAAAGCCATCTTACACCGTAGCACAAAACTTTTTGGAAGAAGGCTCTTATATGTGGAATTCGGGTAACTTTGCCCTTACCTTAAAAACAGGTCTTGAGGAGATAAAGGAAAACGCTCCCGAATTGTGGCAGTTTGCACGCGAAGGATTTGAACACGCTTTGGAGAATTACTCAAAACTCCCCGAGATAGCCTTTGATTACATAGAGATGGAAAAAACCAAAAAGGGAGCAGTCATACCTATGGATATAAATTGGAGTGATGTAGGCTCCTTTGAAGGGCTTTACAAAGTGCTTCCTGTGAATGACAGAGGAAACGCACACGTAGGGGATACCCTAATAATGGATGCTGAAAATACCTTAGCATACAGCACTGAAAGATTAGTGGCTCTAATAGGAGTCAGTGATGTGGCTGTAATAGAGGAAAGAGATGCAGTACTTGTTGTAAGAAGGGATGCGTCTCACAAAGTGAGGGATCTCGTAAATAAGCTCAAAAGTATGGGAAGAAGAGAGGCAAAGTACCACGTGGAAATTCACGAAAGGTGGGGCAGAAGGCTTCTGCTTGATGAGGGAAACACTTACAAGATATATAGGTTAACCATTTATCCACAAAGGGAAATAGGTCCGCATATGCACATGCACAGCACGAGAACATGGATGATACTTAGCGGTACGCTCTTATTTAATGTGAAGAGTGAGGAAAAGTTTGTGAGTGTAGGTGATAGTTGCTTTGCAGGTAAGGCTACCCCCTATTTTATCAAAAATCAGGGCTTTATCCCTGCGGAACTCATAGAGGTAAGGGTAGGAGAGTATTTGGGAGATGAGGATGTTATCCCACAATAAACTCAAAGGCTCTGTATGAGCTTCTAACATTTGGACCGCTTGCCACATACTTAAACCCTAAAGATAAAGCGATACTACGCAATTCCTCAAACTCTTCCTGCGTGTAATACTTTACTACCGGATGGTGTTCAAGTGAAGGCTGGTAATACTGTCCTATGGTGAGGAAGTCACACCGGACATCCCTCAAATCCTCCATTACGGATATTATCTCCTCTTTTGTCTCTCCAAAACCTAAAATAATGGCTGATTTGGTGAATGTGTGTGACGAGATCTCTTTACTCTTCTTTAGAATGCTCAAGCTTCTTTCGTAGTTCGCTCCCTTCCTCACCTTGGGATAGAGTCTCGGCACCGTTTCCACGTTGTGGTTTAAAACGTCAGGTTTGGCATCAAGCACCACCTTAAGAGATTCCGTTGAACCTTTAAAATCAGGTACAAGCACTTCAACTTTGACATCTTTTAGGTGATCTTTTATAAGTCTTATGCATCTGGCGAACTGCTCGGCTCCACCATCTGGCAAGTCATCCCTAGTTACCGACGTTATCACCACGTACCTTAACCTCATTCTCCTGACAGCATCAAAAAGCCTAAATGGCTCTTCCTCACTTGGAGGTTTGGGTTTCCCTTTAGATATGTTACAGAAACTACAACCCCTTGTACAAACGTCTCCCAATATCATAAAGGTAGCTGTTCCAGAACTGAAGCACTCGGAGATGTTGGGGCATCTGGACTCCTCGCATACAGTACTTAACCTCAACTCCCTTAACAACCTCTTTACCGTGTGGGTTTGTGAAAGTATAAGGGTGGGCTTAGTCATTCTTATAAGTATATCTCCTGAACAAGCTCACCATCGTAAGAAAGTCTATCAAGTATAGCCTTCCCCCGCATTGAGTTTAAGGGTATCTCTATGCTTTGACTTCCCCTTTTGACTATTATAGCTTTATCCGTTATCTCTATACTATCAGGTACATCATTGGATCCATGTATGTATATATTTTTTCTAAAAAGATCTTCTCTCGTATAAAGGTTCTTCATGATTTTGACCTCCTTTTTTTTTACAATTGTATACGTTGAGAGAATCCCTTCCATGATCTTTCTCTTAAAATAAGAGACATATGGAGGAAAACTTCATTGAGCTGTGTCTTGAAGAAGCAAGAGAGGCTTTCAAATTGGGAGAAATACCCGTAGGATGCGTGATAGTCAAGGACGGTGAACTCATAGCAAAGGCGCACAATCTCACTCAAAAACTTAGAGATCCCACCGCTCATGCTGAGATGTTAGCTATTAAAAAGGCATCTGAAAAGCTCGGCGAGAAGTATCTTCATGGATGCGAACTTTACGTTAGCCTTGAGCCTTGTCTTATGTGCAGTTACGCTATGATCTTGAGGAGAGTTGAAAGGCTTATCTTTTTAGCTCAAGATTATAAACATGGCGGTGTTATAAGTCTTTATAACCTGTTTGATGACGTCAGGCTCAACCATAAGGTAAAGTGGGAGTATATACCTGTAGATGAGGCTCAGAAGTTACTTAAGGATTTTTTCAAAAGCTTGAGATCTCAACGTTGAGTTGTCATCATATAAGCTATAAATATGGTGATAAGATACGTGATAAGTACTATGGCAAAAAGGGAAATGGCAACCGCCAAAGCTTTTTCATCCCTTATCTTCCCGTACTTCATAGTGAGCCTGCCCTCTCAGTATCAAACTTAAAATGTATAGGACGAAGATAACACCACCTATGACCGCCATCAGTGTTCCTACACCCATAACTATGAGAGAAAAAAGTACAAAAGGATCCTCCGTATAGCCTGTGCCATAAGTCTTTCTTGGAGCCCCGCCCCTTCCAGCAAAATAAAGCCCCAGTATGAAAAGTGTCATTCCAATGCCGTAAAGGTAAGGCTGAAACCTTACAACTGAACTCAAGCTCCGCACATAACCATACTCTTTTACAAGTCTGTATGAGACAGCCATCAAAGCCAAAGTGAGGCTTGTTACAGTCCCATGATAATGAGCTGGAACGCGAAGGTCAGCCTTTATACCTGCGTAAGCTATCAGTACACCAAGAAAGTAAAGAATCAGGGAAAGCGTAAGAGCCGAGGAAAAGGGGTTTTTCCAGTCAAATTTTATATTTCTCACCACATTAAAGGCGTGAAAAAACATAGGGATACCCAAACCTATAGCATAACTTACTTCGGTAAATATCTTTGCCGATCTGGAGACAGGATCTGTATAAAGTATAGGTACAGAAAAAAGCAAAAAACCGAAGAATAAAAAAGAAAGATTGGCAAACCTCAAAAGACCGAGCTTTTTCTCCACACCCAATAAAGTAATGAGGTAGTACCAAGCGTATAAGAGTATGGCACCGTTCAAAAATTGTTGTATATGTCCAGGCGCCCAAAAGAGCCTTTCGTAAAATATATACACATTGGAAGGATCACCTGCACGTAGATAAGAAGGGATCACTGCGATGATCATAAAAACACCGAGTATAACGCTGACACTCACTGCATTCTTTATCGGATCGTAAGATAAGATATCACTAAATGCACGTTTTAAAGCGTTCAAAGCGAGTAGGGTAAAGCCTGAAAAGAAGAAAATAATACCTGCGAAAAAGAGCGGATGAACTATAGTGGGAAGATAGTTGTTGGACACTGCTGTACCCTTACCCAAAAAAGCCGAAAGAGCTACACCCAAAAAGCCAAGCAGGGAAATATAAAAAGCTAACCTATTTTCAATTTCATACACCCTACTCCACACAAGAAGGGTAAAGGAAAGTAGAAATATCACTATAGCCAGATCCACATGTCCTATTAAAGCGTAATAAAAGTATCCAGGCGGAAAGTATTGATAAACTCCTGGAGTTCTTGCCATAGCTACAACAAAAGCGAGAAAACCTCCCAGACCAAGCGAAACTATGGAGAGTAGAAACCACTTTCTTTCCATGCTTATCTATCTTATCATATCAAAAACCATAACTGAGAAAAGAAGTGCAAGATATACGATGGAGTAAAAGAAAAGAAACATACCTTTAGAGTCTTTGGAAAAGAAAAATCTTAAAGTGAGGACAAGATAAATAAGGCTCAAGGTAAAAGCTGTGAAAAAGTATATCTTACCAGCTACACCGTATAAAGTTGGGAGTAAACTCACGGGAAAAAGTGCTGCGGTATACAGAAGAGTTCTCACCTTAGTTTGAAAAATACCTTTTACCACGGGGAGTGTGGGTACATTCGCTTTTTTGTAATCCTCAGCGTACTTTACCGCAAGTACCCAGAAGTGAGGAGGCTGCCAGATAAACATTATAAGAAAGAGAATGAGAGGTTCCATACCAAACTGCCCGGTAACGGATGTGTAGCCTATGACAGGGGGAAGCGCTCCTGAAACACCTCCTATTTCCGTAGCTAATGGGCTTTTCCTTTTGAGAGCCAGCGTGTAAACAACTACGTAAAAAAAGGATGCGATAGCTGTAAAAAATGTGGCAACTGGATTTACGAAAACCACCATTATGTAAAAGGATCCTGCAAGCAATATCACACCAAAGATTAGAGCGTTGAGAGGATTTATACTTCCCGATGGTATGGGTCTACCTTTTGTTCTTGACATGATGGCATCTATGTCCCTGTCAAAAAACTGATTTAGTACCGCAGATCCTGCAGATGCCAGTCCAGTACCGAGTAAGGACCAGAAGATGAGCCACGGATCGGGAAAGCCCTTTTTTGCCAGATACATTCCCGTGAGCGCGGTTATAAGTACGAGCATAACTATGCCCGGTTTTGTGAGTAAGATATAATCCCTTACCACGCTTCTGTAGAGAGCAACAGCCTTCACTACCATGCTTCCTTCACCTTAAGGTTTATTGTAGGTTTTGTCTGTACGTTGTAGGTAAGCCATGCAAAGAGGAAAAATCCCATAGCGGTGTCCATAAAGCTAAGTGGCAGGAAAAAGCCTGTAAGCACCATAGATACCGCAAACAGGAACTGTATGTTTATAAAGATAAAAGCTAAAAGGGTAGTTCTGCTATAGCTGGTAAGGAGGGCAAGCAAAAAGGCAAGCCAAGTGGTGTAAGCTAAGTTCCTGTGTACAAATTGGAGGGCGACCTTCCAGGACGTAAAGTCTGGGATAATGTTTCCGTTGCATGTAGGCCATTCGTGTCCACATGCCTCACCAGAACCAGTATATCTTACCAATACTCCTGTTATCATGGTTATTAAGGCAAAGATGTAAGCGTAGATAGGCACACCCTCTTGCTTGCTATCCCTGTATATAAATCTGTATGTCAGCACGAGAAAACCAAGTATTATCATAGATTCGTATATATGCACGGACTCTAAAAGCATGTGAGATATGTACTTCAGATGGGGTGTCTCGGCTTTTATCATCTTCATGCCTGTTAGTGCAGCGCTGAAGGTAAAAAGAAGTGCAACAGTTGATGTAAACCTGGGAATACCTCTCTTTTTTCTCCACACGTATACAAAGGTCAAAAGGGTAAATACACCAGCAAGACTGCTTACCGTTCTGTGTCCCATTTCAAGTTTTGCAGCAGTATCCTTAGGAAGTTCAAAACTTCCATAACATAAAGGCCAGCTTGGACAGGCAAGTCCCGAATCCGAGGATCTCACCAATCCTCCCCACACCATAACTATGTATGTAAAGACGATCGCCGAGATTATGAAGGCTCTTAACATAACAGCTCCTCCATAAGGATCAATTATAAGCTTGTTTTTGTCAGTCCACAGAAGATATATTTAAAGATCATGTTGTACAAGGATCTAAACGAAGGAACACGGGAAGATCTGAAAAATTACTTTCAAGAAAGGGATTATATGGTTATAGCTGTCCCAAAACACGAACTTATGAGAGTTTACGTCTTGAGAGCTGGAAGGAGTGTAGAAACTGCAAGAAGGATACACGGTCTTGATGAAGAGAAAGCAAAGGTTTTAGGAGAGGCACTAATTTCTTCTCTATTGCTCACGTCTTGTGTTAAACATGCTACAAAACAGAAAGTGCTTCTTAAACTGAATCTTCAAGATGGGGTGGTTGTTGCTGAAGCTGATGCGACAGGTAAGGTGAGAGGCTTTATTGAAGGGGAGGTAAGAAAACCTTGGAATGGTACACTTACAGTCATAAAAGAGCTTAACCTAGGTACTCCTTACACAAGCGTAGTACCCATAGTAAGTGACAGCATAAAGGAAAATCTCGCTTACTATTTTGAGCAATCCGAACAGATAAAAACCTTAGTAGATATGTCTGTATTACTTGATCCCGAAGGTAGGGTATTAACAGCAAGCGGGTATCTCGTTCAGAAAATGGGTGGTATGTACGAAAGTGTAGATATGAATCTTGAAGATCTCCTGGCAAGAAAGGCACGTCCAGAGGATATAGCGCATATAATACTTAAAGATAAAGAGCCAAGACTTATAGGACTTAAGGAAATAGAGTACTACTGTCCGTGCAACGAAGAGATCGCCAGATCAAGTCTCTCTTTGCTCGAAGAAAATGAGCTTGAGGAAATACTAAGTGATGGTCCCGCACAGGTAGTATGCAAATTCTGTGGTAGAGTTTACAGATTTACAAAGGATATGTTATAATAATAAAAATTAAGACCGCACCTTTTCCGCTTGGGTTGCCCGAAAGGGTCAAGGAAAAGGGTGGCAAAACCCAAGGAGGTATAGTATGGCAGTAATCTCAATGAGAGACCTGCTTGAGGCAGGCGTGCATTTTGGTCACTCAAAAGGCAGATGGAATCCCAAAATGGCACCTTTTCTGTATGGTGTCAGGAATGGTATCCACATCATTGACTTGAACAAAACAGTCATATACTTAGAGCAAGCGTATAACTTCATCGCGGATAAAGTTGCAGAAGGGGCGGAAATACTCTTTTTAGGTACAAAAAAACAGGCTAAGGACGTCATAAAAGAAGAAGCCGAAAGGGCTGGTGTACCCTACATCAATGAAAGATGGGTAGGTGGACTTCTCACCAACTTCAGGACAGTAAAGAAAAGTATGCTCAAGCTCAAAACTCTTGAAAGGATGGAAGCTGAAGGTGTGTTTGATGTTCTTCCCAAAAAGGAAGTGAGAGTGATGAGGAGAAAGATGGAACGCCTTCGCAAGCTCTACGGAGGTATACTCAATCTGGAAAGGGTACCTGATATCATATGGATCGTTGATACTGTGAGGGAACACATAGCATTGCAAGA
>JBEULM010000004.1 GCA_041287335.1 Hydrogenobacter sp. | reverse complement strand
CAGTAATAGCTCGCAGCTTTTATGGGTGTGATCTTTCCGATAGCCCTTCCGCTATTTAAGAGAAGAACAAGCTGTATTAAAACACCTAACAGAACGTGTGAGGCGTGAACACCTGTAAGCGAATAAAAACCCGTACCATACATATTGGAACTGAAAGTAAAACCTTTCTCCCATAAATGTCTCCACTCTAAAGCGTGGAGAATAAGAAAGGCTGATCCGAGTATCATAGTAGCTATCAGCCACGCTCTGTAACCGCCCAGATAGTTGTGTTCTAAAGACCTTTCAGCCTTGAGTATGGTGAAGCTTGATGCCCAGAGAATCAGGGTCAAAAGAGCTACCAAAAAGGTATCCATTTGGGCCACTCAGAAGCGTGCGTAGCTCTCGCAGTCCAGAAAGCTGTAAAGAGGCTACCGAAGATGATGATTTCTGCAAAAACGAACCAGATGATACCCTGAAAAGCGTTGCCCTCATCCTTTCCCTTAGAAAAGTATTCGTTAGCCCATCCACCTATACCAACAGCTAAAAGAGCCAGACCCAGACCACCGCTCAAAACAGCGAGAAAAGGAAGATGCCAAACGAAGAAAGATATAAAGGCGAGCGAAAAGAAAAAAACTGAGAGACCAGCCGGTAAAGACCACACGCTGGTCTCGTGATGTACTGCTATGTGTGTTCCCTCGTGCGCCATCTCACCAACCTCCTTGGTATTTATGACCTATATGAATGATTTATATCACTTTATTAACCATTTGTCAAGAGTTATCATCTAATAATATTTCTTCATTATCAGGTTTGAAGATTTATAAATCTTAAATACTAAAGTGGAGATCACCTATTTCCTTCGCGGAAGATAACGAATTCAAAGTAATCAAGGAAGGCTCTGTTAAAGTAAATAGAGCCATCTTGGTAGAGTAACAAAACACCTACGTCATTATGCCTTTCAAGAAAGCTACGTCTCTGTTCGTCACTCATAGCGAATACAGCTGTAGCAAAGGCATCCGTTAAGGTACAGTCTGTATAAGCTATCGTTACCTGAATAAGGTGATTGGGTTTTCCTATTATGTGTGATCTGAAATAGTTTCCAGATGTAGAAAGGCACAGATCCTTTCTGTTCACACCTTCCATTAGAACACCTTTTTTGATCGGATCGTAAACGCCTAAGAGCCTTTTTTGTCCCCATACCTTCATATCTCCAGCTATGGATATAAAGCCCTTTGGTGTTTTTAATTTTTCGTAAGCCTTCTGTACAGCGTATCCCTTTCCAATACCACCGAGGTCTATCGCCATACCCTTCTCCATTAAAAAGACTTTGTTCCCTTCTATCTCCACTTTTTTATAATCCACAAGCCTTTTTGCATCTTCTTCTGATAGTTCTTTGTATCGCCTTGCTCTTATAGTAATCGCTCCAACTGTAATGTCAAAAGCACCTTTAGTTAATTGGGAAACGTAGAGAGCCTTCTTTATGACTTCTAACGTTTCAGGAGATACCTCTACGGCTTCTATACCGGCTTTTGTGTTTATCTGCGATACTTCAGAGTTTTCTATATAATCCGAAAGCTTTTCCTCTAAGCTTCTCATATATCTGTATGCTTCGTAATTCTTACCTTCTGGCAGATCAATAAAGGCGTAAGTTCCCATAAGGTAAAACACCTCTTCCTTTGAAAAGGACAGAGAGAGAAAAAGGAGTATTAATATAAGTAGCATGAGGGTAGATTTTAATGTGGGCGTTCTTTTAATGCAAGCCTTTATACTTTTTCTAAATACGTCCTATGCGTTGCAAATTAGCTATATAAACTACCAAGCTTATACCAAAATCCCTTACATGGCGAAGATTGAGGACTTCCCTGAAATACTTCAAGGTCAAGTGGTAAAAACGTGGATACTTGAAGGCACTCTCCCGGTGGAAGATCTTGTGGAAAATACAAATATCAATGCCATTCCTTTGGAAGTCAAACCATCCTTTGGTTGGACACTCAAAAGGACAAACATGAAGATGTATCCAACAGATGAAACTATCCACGGTAGCAACAAAGACATAGACCTGAACCAGTACACCCTTCTTGAACCCTTTACCTTTTTAGCTATCCTTCACATATCAAAAGACAAAAAGTGGCTCTATGTTCAATCCCCATTTATGAGAGGATGGGTAAAAAAGGAAGATGTTTTGATAAAAGAAAGAGATGAACTGTTAAAGATTATGTCCCTTCCTTTTTTGGTGGTAATAAAACCCAAACTCTACATAAAGAGAATTGAGTTTGGACTTGGCTCAAAAATACCTTATGTGGAAAAGGAGGGGAACAATTACGAGGTTTTGCTTCCTGACGGTTCTCATGAGCTTGTCACCTTATCGGAAGGTTTCAGCGATGGTTACCTGTCTTATTCACAAGAGGTGATAAAAAATGTTCTGGAAGGTTTAATTGGAGAACCTTACGATTGGGGAGGAAAATACGGTTATTGGGATTGCTCGGCACTTGTGAAGGATGTTTTTTCCCTTTTCGGTTTGGATCTTCCAAGAAACTCCCAACAGCAAATGCAAGTAGGAATAAAGGTAAAGGGGAGGGTCAGAAGCTACACAGAGTTAAAAGACCTACTTAGAGAGCTTCCTCCCTTTAGAACTCTCATCTTTCTTAAAGGTCATGTGATGATATACGGTGGGATGCAGAACAACGATCCCGTAATTTACCACTCCCTTTATGGTATCGTAAGAGATGACGGAACTTTTTATTTAGCAAAAAGGGTTGAAAAAAACAGGCTGGAAGGGGATATGCTAACAAATATATATAAAAGGGTGATTAGCATAAATGTACTACCTTAAAATATTGTCATGTTCTGTGTGAGTGTTCCGGCAAGTACGAGCAATCTTGGTTGTGGATTTGACACTTTCGGACTTGCTCTGAAGTTGCACAATGATTTTTTCGTGGAAAGGTGGAAGAGTTTTTCAGTACAGATAGAAGGCGAAGGGGATCATCTCCCCAAAGATGAAAACAACCTTTTTATAAGGGCGTATGTGAATGCCTGTAGGTTCTTTGGAAGTTATCCCGAACCTATCAGGGTAGTTCAGAAAAACCATGTACCTACAGCGAGAGGTCTTGGCTCCTCTGCTACAGCTATAATAGGTGGCGTAACAGCCTACGAGGTACTTTTTGGGAGAAAAATCAGTCATGAAGATAAACTGAAAATAGCTCTAAGCTTAGAGCCTCATCCTGATAACCTTACACCGGCGTTGGTGGGGGGATTTGTCATTTCACTTTGGGACGGTGAAAGGATCATATATACTAAGATTGACTTTCCCGATGATATTAAAGTGGTCGTAGCTGTACCGGAGTTTGAACTTTCTACAAGAGAGGCAAGAAAGGTCATAAAAAGGGAAGTGAGTCTATCCGATGCGGTTAACAACATACAAAGAGCGAGTCTTATGGTAGCAGGTTTGTGCAAAGGAAGGTACGATCTCCTAAGAGAAGCCGTCAAAGACAGATTACACCAGCCGTATAGGGCAAGCCTCATACCTGGGTTTTATCACATAATAGAAAGAGCTTACGAAAATGGTGCTTTGGCTGTATTTCTGAGTGGTGCGGGACCATCTATAGCCAGCTTTTCGGTGAATAATTTTGACGCTGTAGGGAAAGCTATGGTGGAGGCTTTCAAGGAAGAAGGTGTAAAAGCGATGTATCTGGTACTTGATGTTGATAAGGAAGGAACTAAGATCCATGAAAGTTCTTACCCTTGATGTAGGAAATACAAGTATAGATGCTTGCCTTTTTGATGGCAAGGATATCACCTTTCTCGGTAAGTTTTCTCATTGGCAGGTAGAAGATTTGAAGAACTCTTACGATGAGATTTATATAGCATCCGTAAAACCTTCTATGAATAGGTTCCTAATGGAAACTTTCAAGAATGCTTGCTTTATACTGAACGAACACATACCTCTGAAAGCAACCTTTGACACTAAGAATGTAGGGATAGACAGACTTTTAAACCTTTACGGCGCTTTAAATTTTTACTCGGAAGATGCCCTTGTCGTAAGCTGTGGTACAGCCTTAGTACTTGACGTACTTGTTAGAGGTGCGTTTGAAGGTGGGTTTATAACTCTGGGTCTTTTGGGAAAGCTTAAATGTCTATCTGAAAAGGCTGAACTTATACCATCGTTGGATCTGAAAAAGGTAGATGTTTTCGTTGGAAGGGACACCCAAAGTGCCATTCTTGGAGGCATACTCAGAGAAGCCAAAAGCTTTATAGTTGTCCTCCTTGATGAACTCAAAAAAACATACTTTAGAGAATTTTCACTAATAATCACGGGAGGTGACGGATGGCTTCTGAGGGATATGGGTGTGTATGATCCACTTCTGATCCACAAGGCTATACTTCGTATCCGTAAGTTTCTCTAAACTGTTTTTCAAAAGCTTTACTATCGCTACACACCACAAAAACCTCCTGTGTGGACGTACCGTTTTTGTAAAGGAGCTTAAACCCTGACGGTGTTGCGTACTTTAAAAATAGACCCTTTGATCCTCTTCCTCCGTTCTGTCTTGCTATCCTTCCCGGTATTATACTTTTGACGCTATCAAAACTTGATATAACTTTAAGATGTTCCTCAAGACCCTCAAGTAGACTGTGTTCAATCTTTATCTTGTTTTTCCTGCGTTTGCTCATATATTTAATTTAAGATGATTTTTCCTGATAGAGTATCAGCGGGAAAAATACTGGGGGAGTATATAAAAGATAAGATAGACAGAAAATTAAATCCTATAGTTCTGGGTATACCGAGGGGTGGTGTAATTGTTGCGAAAGAAGTAGCGAAAGTTCTTGATCTGCCTATGAGTTTGTTGATAGTGAGAAAACTCGGCGTTCCTCAGAATCCCGAACTCGCTTTCGGAGCGATAGATCCAGACGGTGAACTATACATTGATAAAAGAACTGTGGAGTACTTTAAGATCTCACAAGAGGATATAAGGAAGGTCGCTTCTGAAGAGCTTAGCAAAATAAGAGAGAGGCAGAAGCTTTTTCTAAAAGGGGGTGCACCTGACGTAACAGACAGGGAGGTCATAGTAGTTGATGATGGCATAGCAACGGGCTATACGGTAATAGCAGGTGTTAGTTTTGTCAAAAGGAAGGGTGCTGTAAAGGTTATAGTCGCCTCTCCAGTATGTCCCGCTGACACTTTGGGGAAAATAAGGGAATATGCGGACGAAGTTTATTGCTACCACATATCTGAAGAACCAGGTTTTGCGGTGGGTATGTTTTATAAGGATTTTCGTCAGGTAGAGGATAAAGAAGTTGTGGAGCTTTTAAACAATGGAGTTCTTTGAAGTTATAGAAAGAAGGCACTCTGTAAGAAGTTACAGAAAAGATCCAGTTGAAGAAGAAAAAATACATCTAATACTCAAGGCTACGGGTAAAGCACCTTCTGCTGGCGATTTACAGGCTTTTGAAGTAGTGCTTATC
Source organism: Hydrogenobacter sp. (assembly GCA_041287335.1). Classification (NCBI taxonomy): domain Bacteria; kingdom Pseudomonadati; phylum Aquificota; class Aquificia; order Aquificales; family Aquificaceae; genus Hydrogenobacter; species Hydrogenobacter sp. Next base: position 41,794 of record JBEULM010000004.1, on the reverse strand, counting down.
AGGGACGAGAGAAAGAAGGCGCAGATAGCGAGATTCGCTCTGAATCAGTGGTTCATAGCTGAGGCTCCCGCAGTTTTTGTATTCTTCGCAAATCCAGATAGAAATGCATGGAAGTATGGTAGAAGGGGTATAGAGCTTTACAGTCTACAGGATGCTACTATAGCCTGTGTCTATGCACAGCTTGCAGCTACTGCATTAGGTTTGGGGACCTGTTGGGTTGGAGCTTTTGACGAAAAAGGGTTAAAACAGCTTCTTGATGTACCAGCTTCATGGAAACCAGTTTCCATACTCACCTTAGGATACCCAGCGGAAGAACCCCTTCCTGCGCCAAAAAGATCGGTTGAAGACTTTCTCCATATTAGATGACCCTACTGTCATTGCCAAAGGGTTTAAGAAATCTATATTATAAAAATTTATGAAGGAGGTAAGGCATGCTGAGTAAGGAAAACATAAAAAAGCTCATGGAGCTTGGCGAAAAAGGATACGTGACTTATGACGAGATCAATGAAACCTTAGGAGAAGAGGTTGTTGATTCGGAAGCCTATGAGGAGATTATGGACTTCCTTCAGGAAAGGGGCGTAAGGATCGTAGAGAATGAGGAGTTGACAGAAGAGTTAGAGCATAGCGACGAATTTACTGTATCAACAGACAACCTCCTTCTTACTGCAAGGGACGGTGATCCAGTGAAACTTTATCTTAGGGAAATGGGAAGGATCCCCCTCCTCAAGAGAGAGGAGGAGATCATGTATGCAAAACAGATAGAGATGGGAAGAAAGATCATGAGGCGGGGACTTTTGAGAACCTCCTTTCTAATTGACAGGGTTCTAAAAGAGTGGGGTAATGTGTGCAACGGAAAGATAAAGGCTACGGATCTTATGGATACTATGGATGAGAGTAAAACTGTGGAAGAATACGAAGAGAGCCATGAACATCTTGAGAGATACTTTATTGATAAAGGACTTGAACTCGCTAAAGCGTACAAAGAAGCTCTCAGTTGGAGGGAACTTTACCTAAGATATGGAACACCCGAATACAAGAGAGAGTATCTTATAAGACACGCAAAGATGAATAGGGTATTAAAAGATATGAAGTTAAAATACTCCAAGTTTGAAAAGATAGCCGACGAACTATTGGCACTTTACAAAAAGTACACAAAGAGACTAAAGGAGTATGAAGCGAGGAAGAAGAGATTGGAAAGTATATATCCAAACGTAGAAGAGCTTATAAAGTTATACGACTACAGGCAAGATCTGCAACTTAGAGCTGAAAGGGCTGGTTATGGATTTGCCAAATTTCAAGTTCTCAGAAGCGAGTATCTGACACTTGAAAAGGAAGTAAAAGAGCTAAGAAAGGAGCTTGGAGTACTCCCAGAAGAACTTGATAGGGTAATGCACATCATAAAAGAGGGAAGAACCAAGGTAACCAAGGCGAAGCAGGTTATGGTCAAGTGTAACCTGAGGCTCGTAGTGTCCATAGCCAAAAAGTATGTCAATAGGGGTCTGCATTTTTTAGATCTCATACAGGAAGGTAACATAGGTCTTATGAAAGCTGTAGACAAGTATGATTACAGGAAAGGATACAAATTCTCTACTTACGCAACGTGGTGGATAAGGCAGGCTATAACTAGGGCTATAGCAGATCAGGCAAGAACCATAAGAATACCTGTTCACATGATAGAAACCATAAACGATATAACAAAAGCACATAAAAAGCTCTTTCAAGAGTTGGGACGTGAGCCATTCCCAGAAGAGATAGCCAAGTACCTGGGCATATCTGTAGATAAAGCGAGGAAAGTCATGAGGACTTCTCAGGAACCCATATCCCTTGAGACACCTATAGGAGATGATGAAGAGACCCACCTTAAAGATTTCATAGAGGACAAAAGCGTCTTATCACCTGAGGAGCAGGTCTCAAGAAAACTCCTCAGAGAACAGCTTATAAAAGTCCTTAGCACGTTAGGGGAAAAGGAAAAGGAGATTCTAATGTACAGGTACGGACTGGTTGACGGTACAGAATACACATTGGAACAGATAGGGAAAATGTTTAACGTAACAAGGGAGAGAATAAGACAGATAGAGACTAAAGCTATAAGAAAACTTAGACACCCGGCGAGAGCCAAATATCTGAAAGATTTTGAGATATGAGATTGAAAAAAGGGGTTATAGGTGTAGAGTTTACCCAAAGTGGAATTTATGTATGTTCGCGTGATGGGAACATCAAACTTGAGAATCTTCAGGAATTAAAAGAGTTCTCCTCAGGTAAAGATTTGGGTATAGCTGTAGGCAGGGACGTACTTCTGGTCAGGAAGTACACCTTTCCAATTGAGGCATTGGACGATATCAAAGAAGCGGTGATGTTGAATATAGAGGAGATCTTTCCATTAAAAGTTCCGCTGAAAGTAACTGTCCTTCCTATAAATACCTCAGGTAAAGAGGTTGAGTGTTTCATATTCGCCATACCTCAGTCCCTGTATGACGAAATCTTGAGCTTTCCCAATCTTAAGTTCCTCGTTCCATCGCCTATCCTCTACAAAAGTTTAGGAGAAGGATCCTTTTACAGAAAGTTGAGTGAAGGACTTTACGAAAAAGTGGTCATAAGAGATGGTAAACTTACGGACAGTATATTATCGGAAGAAGTAAAGGAGAAGGAACTGCGCATCCTTGACGGCGAATACAGTGTTGCGTGTTTGACCTTAGATGTGCTTTTGAAACACGAACCTTTAGAACTTGCTTTTTACGATAAGCGTAAGCTATTTCGTGTAAAGTTGGGAAGGAGATATCTTTACCCTGTAAGCACGGTAGTTGTAATAGTTCTTTTGAGCTTAAGCCTTATGGCTTATGACTATTATCATCTCAAGAGAAGATTGGATAGAGTAAACGAAGAGATAGCGAGACTGCAACCTTTGGCTGACAGATACAGCATAAAGCTTAAAGAGGTTGACACAAAAAGGACGCTGATAAAGCTTCTCAAAGAAAGAAGCTTTATAAAAACCTTCGCTGATTTTGTTCAGCTTCTACCTCCGAAGACTAAGATACTTAGCTTACAATATGATGCTCAAAGCATAACTGCGGAGGGGTACACACTTTCTCTTCCTACACTTACACAAAGCCTTCAGGGTAAATACAGAAATGTTCAGGTGCAAGCGTCTAACTTCCAACCTCCTTACGGTCAGCCTTTTAAAGTAAGAATAGGATTTTAATTACACTTGCTTTCTTACCGTCTTTCTCAGTGGAGAAATTAACTTGACACTTCAGCTTTTAAGCATTATAATTTCTTCCTAAAGATGTTGAGGAATGTTAATGATCTAAATCACTTGACAATTCAATATTTAATAATAATAGTTATTAATAACAAATACTTGTAAAAGGAGGTGATAGCCATGAGGAGAGAGTGGCGCAAGCCCACCCTCAAGAAGGTAAGCGTTGGATCCGAGTACAGCGCTTACTCTATGGTCAAAGTATAACTGAAATCTCCTTTTGCCTGCATACCCTCTTATGGGTATGCGGGTTTATTAAGCAGGCAGGAGGTGTGCTGTGTCTTCAGTTGATGCTTTTGAGGAATTTGTAAACACGCTGAAGGTTGAGGGGGCTAAGAGGTATCACACCAATCATCCTTTTCACAAGCTTATGATAGAAGGGAAGCTAACACCCGGTCAGATAAGAGCTTGGGTGATAAACAGGTTTTACTACCAGAGGATACTTCCTATGAAGGATGCCGCGATCATCTCCAACTGCCCCTTCATTGAGGTAAGACGAGTGTGGATAAAAAGAATAATCAATCATGATGGTGAAAATGGGGGGCTTGAAAAATGGCTGCGTTTGGGTGAAGCTGTAGGTCTAACACGTGAAGACCTTTTTGCTGGAAATGTATTACCCGGTGTAAAACTCGCCTGCGATGCTTATCTGGAGTTTTGTAAAAACAGCTCTTGGCTTGAAGGTGTAGCTTCTTCCCTTACAACTCTTGTTGCACCTGACGCGCACAGAGATAGGCTTGAGTATATGAAAAGGTATTATCCTTGGATAAAACCAGAGGGTTTTGAGTACTTTCAATGGAGGCTGATAGAAGGACCTGAGGATAGCCGTATGGCTCTTAATATACTCAGGGATTATATAAAGACGGATGAAGATAGGGAAAGATGTTTGAAAGCCCTCATTTTTAAAACAACCGTACTTTGGAACATACTTGATGCGCTTTATATGGAATATATAGTGAGGGGGAGGAAAGATTATGAATGAGGTAAAAGAACCTGAGGTACTTGTAGCTGAACTTACATACAGATGTAATATGCATTGCTGGTACTGTTATAATCCACAGGACCTTAGCGAGTATCCTATCCAAAAAGAACTCACCACGGACGAATGGAGAAAGGTCATCAGAAAAGCATCTGATCTGGGTGTAATTCATATTCATATAACCGGTGGGGAGCCTACAATAAGACCGGATTTACCGGACATAGTGGAGGAGGCAAAGAAATGTGGGACTTACGTCAACCTAATAACGAATATTACCCTTTATGACAGAGAATATTGGGAAAAGCTTATAGAAAAAGGGGTGGATCACATACAGGTAAGCTTCCAAGCTCATACAAAAGAACTAAATGACCTCATAGGAGAGTCACATACGTATGAAAAGAAGCTAAAGGTATTATCCTGGCTTAAGGAAACTGGTGTATTCTTGACTATGAATATAGTTCTTCACAAATGGAATATTGACCACATAGAGAATATTATCCAATTCGTTTATGATTTAGGAGTGCCAAGATTTGAGATAGCTATGTTACAATTCGGAGGATGGGATTGGAAAAACAGACTTTCATTAATACCAAATAAGGAAAGTGTTGAGAGAGCTTATAAAGTTGCTCAAGAGTATAAAGAAAAACTCAAGGGACAAATGAGTATAACCATGGTTGCCCTTGATATATACGAAGGAAGACCAAGACCCTGCACTTACGGATGGGGAAACAAATATATAGTTGTGAATCCTATCGGAGAAGTACTCCCATGTCATGGTGCAAAGGTTATAAAAACTTTGACCTTTGAAAATGTGAAGGAAAAAGATCTACGGGATATATGGTATAACTCGGAATCTTTTAACGCCTTTAGGGGGTTTGAGTGGATGAAAGAACCTTGCAAAACGTGTCCAAATAAAGAGAAGGATTTTGGTGGGTGCAGGTGTTTTGCTTACCTATTAACGAATGTGGCTGATGCCACTGATCCGAGCTGCGAACTTTCACCTTACAGATATCTGGTAGATAGGCTTATAGAGGACGCAAAAAAGTATGATGTGTCACCGCTAAGGAGAGGTACGGTCAAATGGTTGAGTTAGAGGTACCTTTTGAGGAATTTGTAAACACTTTAAGGGAGTTAGGTAAAGATAAGTATCACACCAATCATCCTTTTCACAAGCTTATGATAGAAGGGAAGCTAACACCCGGTCAGATAAGAGCTTGGGTGATAAACAGGTTTTACTACCAGAGAATACTTCCTATGAAGGATGCCGCGATCATCTCCAACTGCCCCTTCATTGAGGTAAGACGAGTGTGGATAAAAAGAATAATCAATCATGACAGTTGGGGTATTGAAATGTGGATAAGGCTCGGAGAGGCAATGGGTTTGGAAAGGGAGCAGATCACGCAAGGGTATGTCCTACCCTCCGTGAAGTTCGCTGTAGATACTTATCTTAACTTATGCAAAAGTAGGAGCTGGATATTTGGCGTTGCGACTACACTTACCGAACTTTTTGCCCCTCAGGCTATAGAGGAAAGGATAGTGGCTCTTAAAGACAAATATCCTTGGATAAGATCCGAAGGTTTTGAGTATTTTGAGTGGAGATTGTCGGAAAAGGGAATTAGGGAGGACCTTTCTGGCACATTGGACATACTGAGAAAGTATGCCAATACATTGGAAGCTCGAAGAGAATGCATAAAGGCACTATCTTTTAAGCTTGATCTTTTGTGGTCTTTACTTGATGCCATTTATTATGAGTATGTTTTAAAAAATGATGGTAAAACACCGTATGACTAAAATTTCTTGGGGGAAACATGAGGATTTTGTTCTTAGGCACTGCAGGTGGTGGCGGACTTCCCCAATGGAACTGCAATTGCCCATACTGTAATAAAGCAAGAAGGGAAAGTATTCCAAGAAGGGAAGAATCTTGTATAGCCATATCAGTAGATAGTGATAGTTGGATACTCGTAGATGCACCCCCTGTTATAGGTTCACTGATCGCAAAGTACGGCGTGTTTAGTCCGAGTAATGTGAGAGGGACTTCCCTGAGATCCCTCATACTTACCCATACGGATATAAATCACATGCTGGGTATGTTCACTTTCAGAGGACCTACCACCCATATGGATGCTTATCTTACACTTTATTCAACGAAAACCACGCAGACACTTATAAATGACTACTTCAAAGCAAACAGCATAATAAAGGTAAAATGGTACACTTTGGAACTGAACGTTTGGAATCGTTTAAAGGATATGCAAGGGAAAGAATTAGGTTTAGAAGTGTTTCCCCTTTCCGTACCGGGCAAGCCTCCTACATACCACTGGCAAGAAGAAGAAGGTACAACGGTGGCACTTCTCATAAAGTCTAATGAAGGGAAAAGCGTGCTTTACGCTCCGGTTGTGAGAATCATAACTGAAGAACTTAAAAGGTTTATGGATAAAAGCGATTGTGTTATATTTGACGGAACTTTTTGGGAGGAAGAAGAACTCCTAAAATACGATCCCAAAGGGAAAAGAGCCAAAGAGATAGGGCATATAACGGTAGTGGATAGTCTTGATATCTTGAAAGAATGCAAAGCGAGATACAAGATATACACGCATATAAACAATACGAATCCACTCAACGATCCTGCCTCTCGAGAGTACATGCGAGTTTTGAGTTCAGGTGTAATTGTAGCTTACGACGGTATGGAGCTTTTCATCTAATATGCATAGGGCTGTTACGCTTTTTTTTATAAGCCTATCCTTATATCAAACGAGTAACTGGTTACAGAATACAGCCCTCAACTTTTACGTATACTCAAAAGCTGAATCCACTCTGAAGGTAGGCGTGGTACAGTTTTTACAATACGCACCCCTTATATTCTTACCCTTTTTGGGTGGCACACTCATAGACAGGCTTGATAAATACAGGATGCTCATATTCACACAATTTACGTTGATGATTTTATCTCTTGTTCTTTACCTTATCACGAAAGATGATACAGAAAGTGTACTGTTCAATATACTTTGCGTGGTAATACCTATGGGAATAATGAAGATGCTTGATATCCCGCTGAGGCAAACCATTATGGCGCACCTTGTAAACGATAAGGATAAGCTTAAGAATGCCATATCCTTTTACTCAACTATAGTTAATTTCTCAAGATTTCTTGGTCCTTTTCTGTTTGGTGCAGTGGTAACCTTTTCCAGTGTAGAATTAGGTTTTTTACTGTCAGCAATACTTTTAATTGTGAACGTATTCCTTCTGAGTTTTTTAAAAAAATACGTGCTTAGAAGTAATACTCCCTCCACATACAGCGCTCTCTACACAGCAATTTTCCTTATACAAAACGGGGATCTGAGGAACATTTTTGCACTCGCACTGATAGTAGGTTTATTTGGATGGTTTTTTTACGTACTGCTACCTGAGTACACATATAAAATTTTGAATCTACCACCACACACTTATGGTTACTTAACTTCTCTGGCAGGTGTTGGCTCCGTACTCGGTTCTTTATCACTACTGGTTCTGAAAGATCTGAAAATTTATACCCTCATAAGATTGGGGATACTTTTATACGCTTTTGGAATTTCTCTATGGTTTGCATCCACTCACTTTTACCCTTTACTTGGTTTAGCCACTTTCCTAAATGGTTTTGGCTTGTCCATGTTTTACACATGTGCAAATGCTCAGGTACAAGTATCTTCTCCAATGCAGATGAAAGGAAAGATATTGAGTCTTTACACATCTATCTTCATAGGTTCTCAACCTTTAAGTTTTATGCTTGGAGCGTTGCTGGATAAGTACCTTAATGTGTGGGTAGCACTCCTTTGTGTACTTCTCGTATTTATAATTCTCGCGCTTTTTATCAAGGAATAAAGTCCAGAAGACGATCGTTCTTAAGCTCCATAAGGAGCTGTATAGTATCTTCCTCAATACTCTTAGGATCGCCTACGTAAGAATTTTTTAGCTCTTCAAGAATATCGCCTAACTTTTTAACCCCATCACATCTTCTAAGTATATCCCAAGATACATCATCCAGTTCTATATATCCTTCAGGTATAAGAAGGAGCTTCCTATTTGCAACCTCCTTCAAAATTACACCTTTTTTAAGAACAGGTATTTTCTCGTACTCTGTCATTCCTTTAAAAGTCCTCTAACTTTGTCTTCCCAACCGCTACCTACAAGGGTGGGCTTTCTCAATCTTCTCTTTCTATCCTTTGCCTTCTTAGTATTGTAGTGAGAACCACCTGCACGCCATCTCTTTATCTTGCCCTTAGCGGTTATTTTAAACCTCTTCTTTGCTGATCTGTTACTTTTCATCTTTACCTTAGCCATTATAACTTACCTCCTTATGTCTACTTATTACATTAAAATTATATCACATGATACTCCTCCTTCTTTGGGTAAGTTTGGTTTTCTCTTTGGAGTTCTGTATAAAACCCGTTGAAAACCCTTATAAAGAACCATACTTGAGCTATGCGCTGCGTAGAAATATAGAAAATGCAATTTTAGAAAGTGGGCATAAGGTAGGTTGTGGAAAGGATGCAATCGCCATCGTTCCCATGGTGAAGGATCTTAAGGAGATACCTATAGCTTATACGCCTTATCAGAGGGTGAGCGCTTATAACATCACGCTGACAGTAGCTCTCAAAGATATCAAGGGGGAAAAAGATTTTTCCTTTACAGTACCTTACAGTCTACCGACGGGAGGTCTAGGTGATCTTCCAAGAAGGCAAGCTATAGATAACGCGCTTGGTATAATATATATAGAGCTTATCCAATACTTTAGAAGGGGGTATTGAAATGCTTATAAATGTGGAAAGTACAAAGAGCGTGGAAGATCTCAGAAAAGGGATTGAAGAAACCGCCAAAGCTAAAAATTTCGGCGTGATGGCTGTTCATGAAGTTACAAAGACACTGGAAAGTAAGGGTGTCCCTATAAACTATGAATGTCTGATCATTGAAATTTGCTCACCTAAGCACGCAAGTATAATGCTTCAAAAGAATCCTTATGTTTCAACAGCCATGCCATGTAGGATAGCTATAATTGATCAAGGGCATAAAAGGATTATGAGTACCATCGCTCCCACCACTTTGCTTGAGATGTTTAACATGCCAGAGGCAAAGAACATTGCGGAGGAAGTGGAAAGGCTTATGATGGAAATAATGGAAGAGGTAAAGTGATCTCAGCTTTCTAAGTCTCTTATAAGCTCTTTCTTTACATTTTCCGGAATGTCCGCCATAGCTTTATAATTGGGATGGTTTATCTCCAGTTTTAGAGGTAATGTTTTAAGATCATCCACCTGCTCTTTTGTTAGGTTGAACTTTAAAAAATGTACAACCGCTGCTTTTCCATATTCGTAATCTTCTTTACTTCTCTCATCAGCCACTGCTCTAACTGTGTGTTTGTTACCTATGTGGAGGTACAGATGGTCATGTATACCAACCAGATTAGGCAAGAGCTTTTTTCTCTCCTCTTCATCTGGTATCTCAACAAACATGGTGACCGAAAGCTGGTTCTCTTCAGGTATAAGTTCGTTATAAACTTCTATCTCCTGCATTATGTCTTCATCTTTGACCATCCTCTCAGCCCTGATCATCTCCTGTATTTGAAACCACACCGTTTCTCTGTTTTCAAAAACGAGATGGATGAGATCACCCAAAAAAACCCTTCTGTTCTTTTTCAGCTCTATAATTTCTCTCTTCTTGTCTTCTCTTACCTTCTCATATTCGTAAATGTTGAGTATCTCATCAAAGCTTATCTTCTTCACCTTTCCACCCCCAAAAGAGATAAAACCCGGCAGAGCCGGGCTATTAGGATCAGGCTTTTAGGCTTTCAAGTGCCTTTTGGAATCTACCTGCATGAGACTTCTCTGCCCTTGCGAGAGTCTCAAACCACTCAGCAATATCTTCAAATCCTTCTTCTCTTGCAGTCTTAGCAAATCCCGGATACATCTCCGTATACTCGTATGTCTCTCCAGCTATTGCAGCCTCAAGGTTCTGTTCCATACTCCCTATGGGTTTGCCGGTAGCGGGATCTCCACCTCCATACTTTTCAAGGAACTCAATATGTCCAAAGGCGTGTCCCGTCTCACCTTCTGCTGTTTCCCTAAAGATGTTGGCTATGTCCGGATATCCTTCTATATCCGCTTTTCTGGCAAAGTAAAGGTATCTCCTGTTTGCCTGAGACTCACCAGCAAAGGCATGCTTGAGACACTCAAGCGTTTTTGTACCTGCTAAACTCTTCATGGCTAAACCTCCTTAAAAAGTTTTACTACTATTTATTATATGCAAAGTTTTTGCAACTGTCAAGGGGTAATGCTGGCACAGTTCTTGCATAAAGTATGTAATAATCTTTGGAGGTGTAGAAAAATGATAAAGCAGTATGATGCGATAGTTGTAGGAAGCGGTCCCGGTGGTTTTACATGCGCTCTCGAACTTGCCATGAACGGGCTTAAAGTTGCTCTTGTTGAAGGTGAAAAACTTGGTGGCATGTGTCTCAACAGAGGGTGTATACCTGAGGAAGGACTTTACAGGACAGCAAAGGAAACTCTCTCCCTGAAAAGAAGGTTCTCATAGAAGGTTCAGGGGCGAGTGCCTGTGAGCTTGCTTTCATACTTTCAGTCTTTGGCTGTGAACTACTCCACCTTATATAGCTTCCTGCTTCAACGGAGCTTTTAGCTCCTCCACAGGCTTGAGTTCGGACAGTTCCTGCCTTACTGCTCGTGAGGTGAGCAAGCCCATCTTTTCATAGCGATAATAATTTACACCGAAACTTATTGTTCGTTGAGTTGTGGTAAATTTGTCAAGAAAAAGCAGAACCAGTCTCTAATACATAGAGGCAATGGGGCGCGTCAGGAACGTGGAGAGGGAATAGTTTATTCCTTATTGTAGTTCATCTTTTTACAACTGGTCTTTGCTCAAGAGATAAAGGTGGGCTTTACCGCAGTCTTGTTGTATATGACCCTATACTGAGTGCCAAAGTCAATGTCTGCATCCCTTAGTTTGATGGCAATAGCTTGGTACAGCAAAGATTGCGGACAGTAAAATCATTCCCATTACTTTCCTCATGCTTCACCTCCAAGATTTTCTTTCCTTCTGATGATGCAAGAAGCTTGCCACATTATGCTTTGTTTTAAAAACGAGTTCTGACAGATATTAGTTGAGTTTAAATTTTGAGCATCCTCATTTAGAAAGATTTTGAGTTATATTTTTTTAACATGGTTGATAAAAAACCGGTTCTTGAGTTTTCAGCATCGGTTGTGAAGATATTAACGGAGACTCCAACAACCAAGACCCTCGTCTTTGACATAAGCGGTATAAACTTTGATTTTTATCCCGGGCAGTATGTAATGTTGGAAGTTCCCTACCCTCAAACTGGTGAAGTACTAAAGAGGGCATATTCTATAGCCAACTCGCCACTAAGGAAGAATTACCTTGAGCTTACCATTAAAAGAACACCTAACGGTAAAGCATCTGTGATACTTACAGATCGTGTCAAAGTTGGTGATACCTTCAGAATAAAGGGTCCTTATGGGAAGTTCATCTGGCTTCCCGAGATGTCTGAGAAAGTGGTATTCATAGGGGCTGGTAGCGGTATAGTACCACTCATGTGTATGCTCAGATACATAGTGGATGCTGGGCTTCACCATGTGAAGGCTACACTGCTTTACTCAAACACATCTTACGAGGAGATCATATACAGAGAAGAGCTTGAAAGAATGGAGAGATACTCCAACATAAAAATAGTGCATACACTTACGCGCTCAATACCGGAAGGTTGGAGGGGATACACAGGCAGAATAAATCCAGATATGATCCTTAAAGAGGTTGACGATATGCCTGTGAATCTCTATTACCTCTGTGGTCCACCCAAGTTTGTTGACGATGTTACATCTATGCTTACCGATATGGGGATAGATAAAGAGCGCATAAAAAAGGAAAAGTATGAGTGATTTAAAGTATAAGCATACCATCGCCATAACTGTAAAATCTGTATCTTTCCCTTACAGCAACAGAGTATGCCTCAAGTGTAAACTCCCTACCTGCAAAAGCTGAAACAAGCAGTAACAAAGAAGAGCGTGGCAGATGGAAATTGGTGATCATAGCATCAACCACTTTAAAAGTGTATCCCGGGTATATATAAAGGTCTGTCTTGCCACAGAAGGCTGAGAAAGGTTTAGTTTCTAAGGCTCTCACGACAGTTGTCCCTACGGCGATCACCCTTTTACCTTCCTCCTTTACCATCTTTATAAGATCTACGGTCTCTTGAGGTACTTCCATGTACTCTTCGTCTACCTTATGGGCTTTTATATCGTTTACCTTTATAGGCTTGAAAGTGCCGTAAGAAACATGCAAGGTAATAAAAGCTCTCCTTATTCCGTAATTTTCAAGTTTTTCAAGGAGCTGATCTGAGAAATGCAAAGATGCGGTAGGTGCAGCTACAGATCCCTCCCTTTTTGCAAATACTGTCTGGTAATAAATTCTGTCTATTTCTTCCTCTTGTCTTTCTAAATAAGGTGGTATAGGTATATGTCCGTACATATAAAGAGCTTCAATGGGATTTTTGGCAACAAGCTCCACGAGAAATTTTCCTTCACTTATGTGTTTGAGTATCTTGATGTGGAAGTCTTCCGCTACACTCACAGAAAGTCCTTCTTTTATATTCTTCCCACCTACAAGGGCATGCCACAGGTTTTGACTTATATAGTCCGTCAAAAGCACCTCCACCTTTCCACCTGTAGGCTTCTTACCGTAAAGTCTCGCAGGCAGAACCTTGGTATCATTGAAAACGAGGAGATCACCTTCATTCAGGTAAAGGGGTAAGTTCCAGAAAATATCGTGTTTTATAGTCTTGTCCTTTCTGTTTAGGATCATCAATCTCGCCATATGGCGCTCAGGAAGGGGGTATTTAGCTATGAGTTCTTGAGGAAGATCAAAATCAAAATCTTCTAATCTCATGCCAAATTTATATATTTTATATCCATGCGAGAAGTTTTCTTTGAAAAGGGTATAAAACACACAGCACACGGTCTTAACTTTTACCTGTCTTACTTTGATGACATAGCGAAAGTTCTGCCAAGAGATGAGTTTTGTTTCATTGTAGGCGGATGGATAAGGGATAGGATGATAGGGGAGCCTGTAGGCTACCATATTGATGTTGATCTACTTCTTACTTGTGATCCTGCCAAAGTGGCTAAGGATTTTGCCGAGCTTATAGGTGGTACATATTTTGAATTTGAAAAGAGAGGGTTTTTTATAAAGAGACCCACCGTTGCAACTGTTATACTCAGGCTTGATCCTTATAAATACAGGTTTGATTTTGCACAGATAAAGGGTAGAGATGTTGAGAAAGCTCTTGTTCAAGATCTACTCTCAAGGGATTTTACCGCAAACGCCATGGCTGTGAGTTTGGATGATGTGCTTAGCATTGGATCAAAACAAACTATAATATACGATCCCTCTCATGGTGTAGAAGACTTAGAAAGGGGACTTTTAAGACCCGTATCGCTCAAGAACTTGGAGGAAGATCCTGTTAGAATTCTCAGAGGTTTCAGGTTAGCCGTGGAAAAAAAACTCGATCTTTCTGAAGACTTTTACGATTTTGTGAAGAAAAAAGGAAGTATCATAAAGAAAGCACCAGCAGAGAGGATAACCCTTGAGCTTTTTAAAATACTGAGAAATAACCATAGTGGAAGGGTCATAAGGGATCTTTATGAACATGGACTTTTAGAAATGATTTTTCCAGAAATTGAAAAACTCAGACAAGTAAAAGATCAGGGTGAGCATCACGTGTATCCTCTTGATGAGCATACGCTCAAAGTTGTGGAAAGCATAGATAAAGTTATAGATGAGAGGGAGAGGTATCTTGACGTGGAGCTCCTAAAAAATTTTGGGAGCATGCATGTACACGGTGAGTTTTCGGATGTAGAACTTTTAAAGCTCGCTGCACTCTTTCACGACATTGCCAAACCCCACACCTTTGAGGTAAAAAATGGTAAAGTGACCTTTTACAACCACGATAAACTTGGAAGCGATATAGTAAAGGATATAGGGAAAAGGCTCAAGTGGGGTATTGAAGCAACGAACTTTGTGTCTAAGCTTGTGCAGTATCACCTCAGACCCTTTTACCTTAAGGAAGCTATGAAAAAAGGACAACTCACCGACAAAGGTAAAGCCAAATTCTGGAGGGAGTGTGAGAGCTTCGCACCTCACCTCTTTCTTCACGCTATAGCTGACTCCATAGGTAGCGGAGACAGCGATGAAGAGTTAGATTTCCTTCTTAAAACCCTAAACGAGTTAGAAAGGTACAGAAAAGAAAAGTACAAAAAAATACCCACAAAACCCCTTCTCAATGGAAGAGAAATAATGGATATTTTATGTTTGCCACCAGGACCATTAATAGGCGAGATAAAGAAAGCCTTAGAAGAAGCACAACTTGATGGTACTGTAAAGACAAAAGGGGATGCTGTAGAGTTTATCAAAAACTTCATCTCTCAAGTTCAAAATTGATGGGCATACCGTCATGGTCCCTCACCTCAAAGGTTATACCACACATATCTGTGCCTTTCCCCACCTTACCAAGAACTTGCCACTTTCTTACCCTTTCACCCTTCCTCACAAAGAGTCTTTGAGCTTTCCCATAGACAGCTATGTACCGTCCGGTGTCAACTATAACGAGCCAACCGTAACTTTTTAGTTCATCCCCAGCATAAAGTACCCTTCCTTCCTCTGTAGCTCTGAAAAACTCATCACAGGAAGTTTTGATAAAGTACCCTCTCTTTGTCTTTATAGGCGTTCCTCTCACCGGCATCTTTACAAAGATGCGTGAGGCAGTTGGACTTTCCTTTTCTTCCTCCTTCCGTTTGGGTATCTCTTTGGGTTGATGTGGTATCTCCTTAGGGGTAGATATATCCCTCAATTCTATATGTATGAGTCCGCAGGAGCTAAGGAAGGTAAGGAATAACAGGAAAATAATCTTCATTTTCTATCTGATTATAAGCCTCGGGGATTTCTTCAACAAGGTCAAGTGCCTTTACACTTTCCGTATGCCTTTTCTTTTCAGCTATTTCGCCGGCAAGCCCATGTAAGAATACACCGAGCTTTAGAGCATCCTTGATAGGAATAGCTTTCCCAATAAGCGATGTGAGTATGCCAGAAAGAACGTCTCCGGTTCCTCCCTTTGCCATGGCGGGTGTGCCCCTGAGCGATACAAAGGCTTCACCTTGTGGTGTTGTTACTACCGTTCTTGAGGATTTTAGCACCAAAAAGCAGTTCCACTTTTGGGAAAACTCTTGAGCTGTATCTATGAAATTGTAAATTATGTGTTCCTTTTCCAACTTGCTCAGTCTCTCAAACTCCCCAACATGAGGTGTAAGCACTGCGGGAAGTTCCCTATCTTTCAGAATGCTTAGATCCCCAAGATCCGCAAGGTTATTTATAGCATCGGCATCCAAAAGTAAAGGTTTCCTTATGCCAGCAATGAGCTTTTCTACAAAGGATCTTCCTTCTTCATATCTTCCCATGCCCATTCCTACACCTATTGCGGAAAAGTTTTCCTGCATATTGATTATTGTGTCAGCACTCTTTTCACTGAGTCTTTCTTCACCTTCAAGGGGTATGCTCATTTCCTCGGTTAAAGAAATTTCAAAAATCCAGTTTAAACCCTTAGGCACGCCAACGCTTACAAGCCCTGAACCTGTTCTGGTTGCAGCTTTTGCTGACATAATGAGTGCCCCTGTCTTTCCTACACTTGAGCCTATCAGAAGTATATGCCCCATCTTACCCTTATGCACGTCAGGTTCTCTCTTTTTGAAAGTTACCTTCTCTAAAACTTCCCTTTTTATATCCTTTGCAAGAAACTCCGGCATTCCTATATTGGCTACGTAAACTTTTCCACACCTCTTTGCTGAAGGATAAAGAAGGTGACATACCTTAGGAAACTGAAAAGTTACGGTAATACTCGCCTTCACGCTTGGCTCATATTCCATAGCGCTGTCCGCTGATAGCCCTGATGGTATATCCACGGACAGGACAGGAATGCCCGAAGAGTTCATGAAGTTTATCCATCTGACCACACCATCCCTAACAGGTGGTTTAAAACCGGTACCGAAGATAGCATCTACTATGAGATCGTAATCCTTAGCAGGTTCTCCTTTCAAGGGAAA
This sequence comes from Hydrogenobacter sp., assembly GCA_041287335.1. Taxonomy (NCBI): domain Bacteria; kingdom Pseudomonadati; phylum Aquificota; class Aquificia; order Aquificales; family Aquificaceae; genus Hydrogenobacter; species Hydrogenobacter sp. Next base: position 25,413 of record JBEULM010000004.1, on the reverse strand, counting down.
AAGTCCGAGGCGCTTGAGGATCTCTAAATTTACCGCCGGATCTCCCTTAAGGTCCTCTCCAAGCGTCAAAAGATAATCAACTTTGTATCCCATAAGGTGAAGGTGTCTTACAGCTACGAGACCATCCCCTCCGTTATTTCCCTTACCTATAAAGAAAAGTATCCTTTTTACCCCAGGAAACACTTCCCTTATAACCTGAGCTACCCTAAGTCCGGCATTTTCCATAAGCAGGAGTGATGGAATGCCTATATCCTTTGTGGCTGTACGATCGCACTCGGACATCTCGTGAGCTTTTAGTATTTTCATAGTTATAATTTTAGTTCGTTACCGCACTTTTCCTGTAAGATAGTATTTATGATAGAAAGATACACAAGAGAAGAGATGGGAAAGGTCTGGTCTGAGGTAAATAAGTTTAAAAAGTGGCTTGATGTAGAACTTGCCGTCTGCAACGCCTGGACAAAACTTGGCAAGATTCCACAGGAAGCATTCGGGGAGATAAAAGGCAAAACCCATATTGATGATAAAGTAGTTGAGAAGATCAAAGAGTACGAAAGGATTTATAAACACGACGTTCTTGCCTTTATCTCAGCTATATCTGAGCAGATACCTTCTTACTCTCACTACTTTCATATGGGATTGACATCTTCGGATATCGTGGATACAGCTCTTGCTCTGCAGATGAGAGAAGCTCTTACTATACTGCTTGAAGATATAGATAAAGTACTTGAAGAACTAAAAAGGTTATCCTTCGAATATAAAAACACGATCATGATGGGAAGGACTCACGGTGTACATGCTGAACCAACAACCTTAGGTATAAAGTTCGCTGTGTGGTATGACGAAATGAGGAGAAACAGGGAAAGGCTACTGAGAGCGTATGAAAGCGTATCTTTCGGTAAGCTTTCCGGTGCTGTAGGAACGTACTCTAACCTTGATCCAGCTGTTGAAGAACTTGCTCTCGGAGAATTGGGGCTTAAGGCTGAACCCGCAAGCACTCAGGTAGTTCACCGAGACAGGCATGCGGATGTTATGTATGCGCTTGCCTGCTGTGCCACATCCCTTGAGAAGTTCGCCACTGAAATAAGACACCTGCAAAGGACGGAAGTTCTGGAACTCCAGGAACCCTTTACGGAAGGACAGCGTGGATCTTCAGCTATGCCACACAAGAAAAATCCCATACATTCGGAACGTATATGTGGTCTTGCAAGGGTTGTGAGGGCAAACCTTTTTGTAGCTATTGAAAACATGGTTTTGTGGCACGAAAGGGACATATCCCACTCATCTGCCGAAAGGATCATATTCCCAGATGCTACCATAGCTCTTGATTACATGCTGAACCTTTTCCTGGAGATCCTGAAGGGTCTTGTAGTAAATACGGATAGAATGCTAAAAAATATGGAGCTGTCTCACAAGCTCTACGCTTCTTCCAAAATCCTCGTGAAGCTTATGGACAAAGGACTTGCAAGGGATAAAGCTTACGATATAGTCCAAAGGTGTGCTATGAAAAGCTGGAAAGAGGGGGTATCCTTTGAAGAGGTACTTCTCAAAGATGAAGAGGTAATAAAACTTCTTGATGATAGCCAAATACGTGAAGCCACAGATCCCAAGAGTTTTTTGAAAAACATAGATTACATATACAGAAAAGTGTTCGGTGAGACAGATCCCTAAACCCTTCCTTAAATGGGCCGGTGGAAAATCAAGGTGGGTGCATGAGCTTTGCAAGTTCTTTCCAAGAAGGTTTGAAAGCTACCACGAACCTTTCTTGGGAAGCGGTGCGGTATTCTTCCACCTATTTAAAGAAGGTAAAATAAAGAAGGCATTTCTGTCCGATGCAAACTGTGAACTTATAGACACTTACATAGCGGTAAGGGATCACGTAAAGGAAGTGATAAGCTTGCTCTCAGATATGCCATACAGTAAAGAACTTTTTTACGAGCTGAGAGAAAAGGATGGAAAAAAACTATCGCTCCCGGAAAGGGCATCCAGATTTATATACCTCAACAGGACTTGTTACAACGGTCTTTACAGGGTTAACGCCAAGGGTAAATTTAATGTACCCTTCGGCAGATACAAAAACCCCAAAATCTTTGATGCGGAAAATCTTTTAGCAGTCAGCAAAGCCCTGCAGATTGCTGAAATAAAGTGTGAAGACTTTAGGAGAGTGGTTAAAAGGGTGGAAGGTGAGGATTTGGTTTACTTTGATCCGCCCTACTATCCACTTTCAAAGACTTCCTCGTTCACATCCTATTATACGGGAGGTTTTTCCGAAAAAGATCACACTGATCTGAGAGACATTTGCCTTGAACTTTCTCGCATGGGTGTTTTTACAGTAGTTTCCAACTCTTGTACGGATTTTATCATAAAGCTATACTCCCTATTTTATATAAGAGAAGTTTATGTGAGCAGACCTATAAACTGTATGGGTGATAAGAGAGGCAAGGTGAAAGAGCTCGTCATAACTAACTTTTGATTATAATATAAGGATAGATGCTAATAGCCAAAAGTTTACCGTCGGCTAAGGATGCCCGCATATACATGTCCGTTGAGAGGACTTACCTTGGCTACATAAGGTTCTCCTTATATACGTTGTCTTTTGCAGTTTTCTTAAGGAAGTTAGAGGTATTTGCGGACATAACGCAGAAGATACATGTATCCGTACTTTTGGAACATGTAGCTATTGTTTTGTCCATAGTTGGTACGTTCTTGATCGTTGCAGGTATACTCACCTTTTACTTTGACATAAAATACATAGAAGGAGGTATAGAAGTGTCTTCAAAGGAGGTTACTGATCCGAGAATTTATATGGCTGCAGAAAGAACCTTTTTAGCTTGGATAAGGACTTCCATAGCTCTTATAGTCTTTGGCTTTGTCATTGAGAAATTTGAGTTCTTTTTGGAACAGCTTGAGAGAGTTTTTAACATACACCTGAGAGGTGATCACCGTACCCTTGTAGGTATCGGCGTATTTATAATACTCGTAGGACTATTTACACTCATAATAGGTACAATAAACTTTTACAGGACTATAAGACAGGTGGACGCAGGTTATTACAGAACACACACGTGGCTCTATAAAACCTACGGAGCTATCATATTTTTAGCTTGTCTCGTTCTCACCTTTTATGTGCTGAAGATCATCTGATACCTTCTATCAGGTAGGTTAAAATTATTGCTATCATGAAAGCTTACGATGTGGTAATTGTTGGTGCAGGTGGTGCAGGGCTTCGCACAGCCATAGAGTGTGCGAGGGATACAAACATAAAGGTCGCAGTAGTTTCAAAGGTTTACCCTACACGCTCCCACACAGGTGCTGCACAAGGAGGGGTCAACGCGGCGCTCGGGAATGTTATAAAGGATGATAGTCCACAGATGCACGCTTATGATACCATAAAAGGTTCGGATTTTCTTGCTGATCAGGATGCTGTTTTCTTTATGTGCGAAAATGCTCCGGATGTTATATATGAGCTTGACAGGTGGGGTGTACCTTTTTCAAGGCTTCCCGATGGCAGGATAGCTCAAAGACCATTTGGAGGGGCTTCTTTTCCCAGAACGGTGTATTCTGCGGATAGGACAGGTCACGTCCTGCTACACACCCTTTTTGAACAGGCTCTTTCCAAGGAAAACATAGACTTTTATAATGAATTCTTCCTAATTGATATTTTACACAACGGTCAAAGGGTAAAGGGTGTAAGCCTTTATGATATAAAAAACGGTGAGGTACTAACGCTGGGGGCTAAAGCGGTTGTTATAGCGACGGGAGGTTTTGCGAGGATATACTGGCAGAGAAGCACAAATGCGGTAGGTAATACAGGTGACGGAGTGGCGGTCGCTCTGCGCAACGGAGTACCTCTTAAGGATATAGAGTTCATCCAGTTTCATCCTACCGGGCTTGCCAAAACAGGCATACTTCTATCAGAAGCCTGTAGAGGTGAAGGTGGATACCTTCTGAATAAGCTCGGTGAACGCTTTATGCAACGCTATGCGCCGGAGAAGATGGAGCTTGCACCCAGAGATATGGTCTCAAGAGCTATAGAATACGAAATAAGAGAAGGTAGAGGTGTAGGGGAAGGGACATCCGCGTACGTTTATCTTGACTTGAGACATCTCGGAGAAGAGAAAATAAAAGAGAAACTTCCTCAGGTACGTCAGCTTGCGATAGATTTTGAAGGTGTAGATCCTGTTAGTGACCTTGTTCCTATAAGACCGAGCGCTCACTACTGTATGGGAGGTATACATGTAGAGAACTACATAACATCCTCCACACCTCTTGAAGGACTTTATGCGGTAGGTGAGTCCGCGTGCGTATCTGTACACGGAGCTAACAGACTTGGTGGAAATTCCCTCATAGAACTTTTGGTTTTCGGTAAGTTCTGCGGTATAGCGGTTAGGGAATACGCCAGATATACGGATTACTTACCAGTAACCAAAGGTGAGGAAAAGGCAGGTACAGAATACATACAAAAGCTTATGAAAAGGGAAGGTACTGAAAAGCTTGCTCACATAAGAAGGAGAATGGGAGAGATAACGTGGGAAAAGATGGGTATATTCAGAGATGAAAGATCGCTCCTCTCAGCCTATGAAGAACTTTCCGAACTTATAGAAAGATGGAAAAGGGTGCCTGTGATAGACAAATCAAAGATATTTAACACAAATCTCGTGGAACTCATGGAACTTAGGAACATGTTAGAGATTGCGAGAGCTGTAGCCTATGCTGGGCTTCACAGAAGGGAATCAAGAGGAGGACATTACAGGGAAGACTATCCTGAAAGGGATGATGAGAACTTCCTAAAGCACACCTTGATAAGGCAGGAGGGAGAAAAGCTTACATTAGAGTACATTCCTGTGAAAATCCTCAAATATCAGCCAGCTGAGAGGAAGTACTGATGAAGGTCGGTATCCTCGGAGGTGGTCAACTTGGGTGGATGACTATCCTTGAAGGAAGAAAGCTTGGCTTTGAGTTTTATGTTCTTGACAAGGAAAAAGGCGCACCAGCTTGCAGGGTAGCGGATGCATCCTTTACACCAGACCAGATAAAAGCTTTTGTAAACAGCTGTGACGTGATAACCTACGAATTTGAACACATAGATGAATCCCTTATAGATGCGGTATCTGACATCCTTTTGCCTTCACCCGATGTGCTGAGACTTAAAAAGAGCAGAATAGAGGAAAAAAAGTTCTATAGGAAGATGGGTTATCCTACTGCTGAATTTAGCTTTGCAAAAGCTCAAGATCTTTCCATTGAACTTATCAAATTTGGACTTCCAGCGATTATAAAATCTGAAAAACTCGGCTACGATGGAAAGGGGCAGTACAGAATAGAAGATCCTTCACAAGTAGAAGATGTATTGAAAAATCATCCCAAAGATGAGAAATTCCTTATAGAAAAGTTAATAAATTTCCTCCTTGAGTTTTCGCTCATAGGAGTCAGGGACAAAAAGGGTAAAACAAAGATCTACCCACTTACTATAAATTATCATGATAAGGGAGTGCTTCTTTATAACTACACGGGAAACTTAAAGCTAAAGGAAGCTGAAGATATTCTTCTGTCTCTAATGTCCGATCTAAAAATTGTGGGACTCCTCGCAGTTGAATTCTTTTTGTGCGAAGATGGAAGAATCCTTATAAACGAGATGGCACCAAGACCCCACAACAGCGGGCACTATACCTTAGACGGATGCTACACTTCCCAGTTTGAAAACCTGCTCAGATCCATTACAAATCTCCCTTTGGGTTCCACGGATCTTAAAGTACCTGCAGGTATGATAAACCTTCTTGGAGTGTCCTTAGAAGACATAGATCTGGATAGCGTGTTATCCGTTGAAGGAACGAAACTTTACTGGTATGGAAAGGAAAAGAGAGAAAGGAGGAAGATGGGTCACATAAATGTAGTAGCCAGCACAGAAAGACAACTGCAGGAAAAGATAAGCAGTGTGCTAAACCTTTTAAAAAAGGAAGACCCCCGCAGGGGTCAGATGGCGCACGAGGTGCCACACGAAGGACACTTCTAATGAGTTAATTTATAATAAAAGTAACACAAAATAACTCATATGTCAAGGGAAGGATAGCGATCTTAAATCACTCTGGAGAGGATACCGTTGTAAATGTCCAAGAGCTTACTGAAGGTTTTGTCCCAGGAGAAATTTTCTCTTATGTGCTGGCTCAGTGCCTGCCTAACATTGAAGCTTTGGCAATTGACGGCTCTTACTATAGCTTCGTAAAAGCTCTCCACTTTTAGATCTTTGACCAAGAACTCTTTAAAGGGTTGGGTCTCAAGGTCCATGTCAGGTGCTACAAGAATGCATCCACATGCTTGCGCTTCCAAAAAAGAAAGCCCGTAAGTCTCAGAATAAGACGCCGAAAGGAACAGGTCTGAACTCGCATAAAGCTGAGCCAACCATTCTATATCAGATACATAACCCAGATAGGTGACATTAGGTTGTCTTTTTACGAAATTTTCTACTCTTCTTCTTAAGGGACCATCTCCTGCTATTATAAAGTGGAAGAAGGTAGGGTCTAAAAGGCTGATTATCTCAAGAAGTATGTCTATGTTTTTTTCAGGCGAGAGCCTACCAACATATATGACCTTAAAAGTGTTTTCCTTTACTCCGAGTAGTGTATTTATGTAGGGGTTTCTTTTTGATGGATTGAAGGTTTCTGTGTCAACGCCCAGATTTACGGTAATAACATTCTCAAGGTAATAATTCCTCAAGAACTCTTCCTGTTTCTTTGACGGTGTAATAACTATGTCCGCCTTTGAGAGCTTTTTTATAATTGTATAGTCAATGAGCTTTTTTCTAAACTTTTCAGGTATTGGTATTAAAGAGGCATCCGTTCTTACATCCGCATGATAAAATGCTACAAGCCTGTAGTCTTCAGATAAAAGAGATGTTATAGGAAGGTAAGTACCTTGAAGCTCCACTATGTCAGGTTTTTCAAGCCTTATTATGTCTTTTATACACTTTAAGCTACTGAAAAATCTGTACCCACCGCTCATAGGAATGGGGAAAGAAGGTATCTGGTAAACCTTAGTGGAGTAAATGTAATATTCCTTCCTCTCTTTTCCCGGCAGGATCATCGCGTGTTCTACAGGTTTATCGCTTAGGTATTTTGACTTTTCTAAAAGATACCTTCTTATACCACCACTTTTGGAATGAAAGTAAGGCGTCACATCAATAACTTTCATATACAAGCCTTCCTAAACCTGCTATTGCGTACATATAGTCAAGGTAGGTTTTTTTCATGTCAAGGCTTTTTGCTTTCCTTAAAGCCTCCGCAGACACCATCCTGTATAGCCCCTCATCCGAAAGTAGGAGTTCCACTTTTTTCACATAGTCTTCTTTACTCGTGGCTATAAAGCCATTTAGCCCATCATCCACATGTTCGTGGGAAGCACCTTTTGAGCTAACAACTACAGGAATAGCGCAAGCCATAGCCTCCAAAACTACCTGTGCATAAGTCTCCGTTTCTGAGGGGAATAGAAAGAGATGAGAGCTGGCGTAAGCTTTGGCAAGTTCCTCACCTTTCATGTACCCTACAAAGTGTACGTTCTTTGGCTTTTTCTTTTCAAGTTCCTTTCTGTATGGACCATCTCCGACTACTACAAAGGTTTCTTGAGGAAGACATTTGGCAACGTACAAGAAGGTGTCCAGATTCTTCTCCTTTGCGACCCTTCCCACATAAAGGATAACTTTGCTTACCCTTTTGCCGAGTCTTGCACTCCAAAAGCCCTCCTCCCTTCTGTCGGGTGAGAAAAGCTCAGTATCTATACCCCGCCTAAATAGGGATAGCTTTGAAGGATTTGCACCTTTAATTATTAGAGTTTTTCTGTAGTGTTCCGAAGGAACAAAACATCTGTCTGAGCTGTTAGCGAGAAAAACAAAAATTTTCCAGAGTATGTTTTCCAGATCTTCGTCTTGAGTGTATATTCTTGCATAGGTTGGTAGATCTGTGTGGAAAGCGATGGTTATCCTAAGTCTTAGGATCTTACCTGCAAGAAAAGCCATTATACCCAGTGGACCCGGTGTGGCGATATGAACACCGGTGAACTCTCCTTTTTCCAAAAACTCAACAAGCTGGGTAAAAGAAGGTATCCCCATTTTGATCTCTTCGTAAAAAGGCACAGCAAACTCCACACGAGCTTTAAGGGATGTAAAGTTTTCTTCCTCCAGGGCTTTTTTGGAGCATGTAAAAAAATGAAAGGGAAGATCCTCTTCTGAGGCTAAAGATCTCATTATATTGGCTGTGCGTGCAACCCCATTCACATCCCAATAAGTATCCGTAAAGTAAGCAACTTTTGTATTTCTCCTCAAGCTTATGCCAAACTCTTTTGCTAAAGCTTCTATCTTATTTTCCTCCCTCTTTTGTGCATACTTTACGAAAGCAGGAAAAGCGTAGAAAGGGAGGGAAAGAACCAGCTCCGCAAGTTCGCGAAGGGATCGCTTCTGTTGAAACCTCTTTAGCGTAATGAAAGGAAGACTTTCCATAATTTCTTTGACCAGCTTCGTTCTTTCCACGTTGAAACCTAAGAGGTATCTAAGTCCCAAATCTATGGCTGGATTTTCTTGGTACATAAAAATGTGATCAAGTATGCTATTTATCTCCGCTGGTATATTATAGTGCCTCTTTACGTATTCGTAACCCACCCTTGATATCATGTTAATGAGTCTTTCTTCACCGAGTTTTTCTGTCCCTACATGTGTTTTCCCTTCCAATATACCCTTCAAAAAATCCCTCACGTCTCTTACACCTTCCACCTGCGTCCAAGTCCTCCCTACATCCATTCCTCCGTGATCGTCAGATCCAGCGGTGAAGCTTATATTTTCTCTGCTCCTGAAAGATTTAATCCTGTACCTTTCTTCAAGCTCCCTTATTCTGTCCCATCCGCTATAAAGCTTAGCTATGTTTTCTTCTATGCTCCGTATGTTGGTTCCTCTGGTACCGTTTATCACTTCCCAGCTGTCAAAGAGAAGAGCCATCTTATCTATTAGCCTTCTGGTTATCTTAGTTCCCTGCACCGAGTAAAGAGGGTGAGCGAGAGTGTGCGGTATGCTGTTTTCTTTTAAATATGAAACAAATTCGTATATATTTTGTCTGATCTTCATCAGATCTATATGGTGCTTCTCTTCTATGCCGTAAGCTATCACATGCACCTTCGCCTCTTCATCGGGGAACTCTACAGTGTATTCGCAACTTATGAATACGTCGGGCAGATGAGCTATCTCCAACACGCCTTGTATAGTGTTGTGATCCGTTATGGTCACAAAGGTCATTCCTCTCTCTTTTAACCTTTTGTATAACTCAATAGGTTCCGCATAGCTTTCGGGACAGCCAATTAATCTGGAAAACCAACCACCCGGTAGATTAGAAGCCTTAGAGTGCAAATGCAAGTCCGCTTTTGCTAAGAAGTTCCTCATAACTAACAAGCCTCCTTATCTTTTTTACCTTGCTCAATAAAAATCTCCAAAGCTTCACCTTCTTCCTATCTCTGAGATCCCTTGTATGAATGGCAAGCCTCAAAAGTCTGTATCTTTTGAAAAGCTTAAAGAGAAGGGGTACGAAAGCTTTACTAAAATTGTCAAGGATAGGTCTGTTGCTGAAAGAGATTACTGGAGAAGTGTAAGACATATCCGTGTTAAGGTTCTTTATGTGTCCTCTGTAGGCTATTGCGGAAAAACCTAAAGAGTAAATTACGTCCTCAAGAAAAGGATTACCTATCCATGCAGGTGGTACAAAGACCTCCGTTTTTATACCGAAAGTTTCTAACATTTCCTTAGCTTTATATAGCTTGGTATAGGTACCGTAAAGACAAAGATCAGAAAACTCCCCTTCTCTGTAGGTCCAAAGGATGTCTTTTAAGCTTCCCCCTCTGTGATTAAAGCCGTGAAGGACAATCTCCTGATTTGTTGCCAGCATCGCTTTCACAAATTGAGGATATTTGTAAAGAGGTGCTTCATCCCGGAAGTTAGGAACAATAAGCAAAGAAAACTTTTCAACACCACAAAGAGAAAGAAGATCAAGAGCATAAGATACCTCTTCGTAATAGTAAGGTGTCACATCATGCAACTCTATCAGTGCCAAGTTCATGCTTAAGAGAATAGAGGATCACGGTTAAGTTTTTATTAAGTTTACGTTAAGAAGTTGTTAAGATCAGAGGTTGTCCGGTAGACCTGCATAAGAGGCAAGGAGTTTCCCACTTTTGTCAAAAATGTATGTGGATGGCAGAAAGGTGATGGGAAAGTAATCATTGAATTTTACGGAAGTATCCACAAGGGTAGTAAAGTTTGGTGTTATTCCAAGTTGCTCGTAGCTTTCTATCACATCCCTTGTGTCCATGGCTATAGCGTAAGACACTATTGTGTAATTTGGATATTTCTGCACGAGTTTCCCAAGTTTTTTAAGATCTTTGGTGTGTCCTGCACATGTTCTGCTCCACACGTAAAGAATAGTTTTTTTACCTCTGTAACTGCCAAGTTCAACTTCCCTACCGCTCAGATCCTTAACGCTTATGTTAGGAAGCGTATCTTTTGCAGAGCAAGAAAACAAAAGAAGTATCAGGATCAGAAGTTTTTTCATAACGTCTTTACGAGTATTTTCTCCCTGAAATCCGCAAGAGTTGGCTTTATCCTGACGCTTTCAGGTAAATGTCCTTCAAGCACTTCCATAGTTTTGTAACCGTTCCCAGTTATATAGGCAACCACCACATCTTTGGGCGAGAAATAACCCATTTCTGAAAGTTTTTTGAGGACAGCTATAGTAGTTCCACCTGCGGTTTCTGTGAATATCCCCTCCGTTTCAGCAAGTAGTTTTATACCTTCTATGATCTCTTCATCCGTTGCAGTCTCCCATACACCACCGCTCTCTTTAGTTACCTGAAGGGCATATATACCGTCTGCGGGATTACCTATAGCTATTGATTTGGCTATTGTGTTTGGCTTTACTGGCTTTACAAAATCTCTGCCTTCCCTCCATGCCTGAGCTATGGGAGAACAACCATCGGCTTGCGCTCCGTAAACTTTTGTCTTCACATTCTCTAAAAGACCTACTAATTTTAACTCCTTAAAACCCTTCCATATTTTGGTTATCAAAGATCCGGATGCTGCAGGAGCAACAATGGCATCAGGTGCTTTCCATCCAAGCTGTTCAGCTACCTCAAAGGCGAGAGTCTTTGAACCTTCCGCATAGAAAGGTCTTATGTTTATATTCACAAAAGCCCAGCTTAGCTCGTTGGCTATCTCAGAACACAACCTGTTGACATCATCATAATTACCCTCTACCGCAACAACTGTTGGTTTAAAGACAAGACTGCCAAATATCTTCTGTGACTCTAAGTTTGCTGGAATGAAGACAAAACAGTTAAAACCCGCCTGTGCAGCATGTGCAGCCACCGAGTTGGCGAGATTTCCGGTAGAGGCACATGCGACAGTGTCAAAACCGAACTCCTTAGCTTTTGAGAGGGCAACGGAGACTACCCTATCTTTGAAGGAAAGTGTAGGGTGATTTACGGAATCATCTTTGATGTAAAGGTTTTCAAGACCCAACAACTTTCCTAAATTTTCAGCTTTCTTGAGTGGAGTAAAGCCTGCACTAAGTCCCACGCTTGGCTCTTGTACTGGAAGAAGATCTATGTACCTCCAGAGGCTTTTAGGTCCCTTTTCTATCTTTTCCCTACTTACGTTCTTTTTAATCTCTTCGTAATCATAAACTACCTCAAGGGGTCCAAAGCAAAACTCGCACACGTGAATTGGTTCAACGGGATACTCCTTCCCGCACTCTCTGCACACAAGACCTTTCACCTTTGCCATCTTATACCTCCAAAAGTGAAAGATTAAAATTATAATGTAATCCGAGCAAATGCATAGGGTACTTATAACTGGCATAAGAAGGATAGGCTTTTACATAGCCAAGGATCTGGTTGAGAAAGGCTATAAATTAGCTTTTTTATACAACACATCAAGGGATAAGGCGCTTGAGCTTGAAAAGTTAGGGAGCTTTGGTTTTCAGGCAGATCTTTCAGATCCGAGTATATACCCTAAGATAGTTCAAAGTGTAGTTGAACATCTTGGCGGTATAGATGCTATAGTGCATACGGCAAGTCCTTATTTCCCGACTCCCCTTGAGTATCTAAAAAGGGAAGACCTTTACACTCACTTTATACCTAACGTGGAAGCCTTTTTGATGCTTTGCAAACTCTTTTATCCGCATATACTAAAAAATTCTTCAACGATAAAGGGTAGAATAGTTGCCTTCGGTGATTGGGCTACCAACACTACACCTTACAGACATTACTCAGCTTACTTTATCTCAAAAGGAGCTTTGCACACCGCTGTGAAAGTTATGGCAAAGGAGCTTGCACCTGACGTGCTTGTCAATGCTATAGCTTTGGGTCCTACTCTCAAGCCTGAAGAGTTTTCAGATGATAAATGGCAAAGCTACATAATCAAAACACCTCTCAAAAAGGCTGTATCCTTGAAGGATGTTACGAAGCTTACGGAGTTTTTGCTAAATGTGGAGAGTATGACAGGCGAGATCATAAATTTAGACAGTGGGAGGCACATATCTGGTGAATGTACATAAAGTAGCTGTACTTTTCAGCGGAGGCGTGGAGAGTACAACACTCCTTTATATATACTTGCAAAAGGGACAAATAGTTTATCCTGTGTACGTAAAGATGGGTGAAAGCTGGGAAAGTTTGGAACTTGAAAACGCTATAAAGCTTTGGCATTATACAAAAGATAGGTACGCATCGCTCAGACCTCTGAGAATTCTCAGTATGCAAAAAGGGAAGACGAAAGAGAGGCAACCTAATACTGTGCCTCAGCTCTTTATACCCCTGAGAAATCTGATCCTTATAACCACTTGTGCTTTTTATGCGATCTCAAAGGATATAAAAAGGCTTGCCATCGGAAGTCTTGGACTTTACCCATTTCCCGATAACGATAAAGGATACATAAAGCAGGTGGAAAGACTTATAGAGGTTGGCTCAGGCGATGAGTTTTCTGTTGAACTACCTCTTTTCGGACTTGAAAAAAAAGATATTGTGAAAAACTTTTATAGAAAAGTTCCCTACCATCTTACCCTTTCGTGTGCCATGCCAAAAAAGATCGCAGGTAAAATAGTTCCCTGTGGAAAATGTGTGAAGTGTATGGAAAGAAGAGAGGCTCTAATGGACCTTCTTTAAGTATTCTTGTATCTTTTTCTCCATGAGATCCTTATAATAAAGCTTTTCCTTCTTTAATTTCTCTATTTCCAGTTCAAGCTCGTGAGTCATAGGCTTGTGCCTTTCAAGTCTGTCCACCAACTTGTTAAGCTCATCGTGTTTTTCGTAGTAATGTTTAAACTCCTTGTCCTCTTGAAGGAGTTTCCTTATGACTTCCTCTCTCGTCATAGAACATCCTCCTCTTTTGGCTTTATAAATATTAAACCACACAGTGTGAGAAAATAACCGAGAAAAAGAACGATAATGCTTGCAAAGATTATATAGATGAGAAAAGCAGTTGCAAAAGGCAAACCCGCTATAACAAAAGCCCAGAAGTACCTCTTAGTGGCTGTATAACTCCAATACGCATCTTGAGATGTATCTATAGGGAAGTATCTTTTTCTGATGAAAAGCGAAAAAGGTAAGGAGATCATCCCCACAAAGGTTACAGAAAAACTCGCATAAAGAACCAGTTTTGAAGGGAGTGGAAGCTTAAAAAAAGGATACAAAAGGAGCGATCCTAAAAATACGAGACTCAAAAAAGAAACAAAGGCATAATAAAACTGCTTAGCCCTGCTTCTGTATATGCTTAAAAGCTCTTCGTGTTTCACCTGTCTGTTTCGCCAACTACCGGATCTATACTACCAAGCAGAGCTATAGCATCCGCTATAGTGCCACCCTCTATGAGCTTTGGGAATATGGACAGGTTGTACAAAGCTCCAGAACGTATCCTAAGCCTGTAAGGTTTTGATCCCCCCATTGAGAATATATAAAATCCCAGCTCACCTCTAGGGTTTTCACCACTGGAGTAAACTTCTCCCGGAGGTGCGTTTTCGCCATGTATCACTAACCTAAAAGACTTTACCATATCTTCTAAAGCCATAAAAACATCTTCTTTTGGAGGAATAACCGCAGGATGATCCTTATTGAGGTAAGGTGCGCTTTTTGGCATTTTTTCCAACTTGGCAACACATTGATCCACGATCCTGAGACTTTGAACCATCTCTTCCATACGCACCAGATACCTATCGTAAACGTCCCCCACCTCACCTACAGGCACGTCGAAGTCTACCTCATCGTATGCAGCGTAAGGATCTATCTTTCTTATGTCGTAAGCTACTCCCGAACCTCTTGCAACTGGACCCGTAAGCCCGTAGTTAAATACGTCTTCCTTACTAATCACACCTATATCCTTAGTTCTCCTGAGCCATATGCGGTTTCTCGTTAAAAGCTGGTGATACTCTTTGAGTCTATTGGGAAAGTCCCTTACAAAAGCTTTTATGACGTCGAGGGTGCCTTCCGCAAGATCATAATGTACTCCACCTATTCTCAAAAAGGCTGTTGTAAGTCTAAAACCCGCATTCCCCTCTATAATATCCATTATCTTTTCCCTCTCCCTAAATGCGTATAAAAAGACGGTCAGCGCTCCCAGATCCAACGCACCTGTGCCAAGCCAGAGAAGGTGAGAGTTTATCCTCTGAAGCTCAGCAAATATGGTTCTTATGTATCTTGCCTTTTCTGGAACTTCAACGTTCAAAAGCTTTTCCACTGCGGTAACGTAAGATAGCTCGTTACATATGGCTGATATGTAGTCCATTCTATCCGTATAAGGTAAGAACTGAAAGTAGTAAAGGTTTTCCGCTATCTTCTCCATACCTCTGTGGAGTTGCCCCAGTATAACATCCGATTGGACAACACGCTCACCGTCAAGGTCAAAAAGAAACCATATAGTTCCGTGTGTACCGGGATGTAATGGTCCCCAATTGAGGACGAGCTGAGCCTTCTTTTTGAGTCTCGCCTTTTCTGTCCTTTCAAGATCTTCTAATGTAGCGACTTTGGTGTGCATTACCTCGTAATCGTGACTGGGAGGTTCTACCCTCCCTTCCAAAACCTCGGTCAAAGATGGCAGTTCTACTTCCGGTATGCCACCTAAGGGGAAGTCCTTCCTGAGGGGAAAGTAAGGATAACCCTCCCACATGAACATCCTTCTGAGGTTTTCATGCCCTTCGAAGGTAACACCGAACATATCGTATGCTTCCCTTTCAGCCCATCTGGCACAAGCCCAGAGTTTTTCAAGTGATGGCAAGTTACCGCCTTCAGCCCACGTCTTTACTATAACCCTTTCTTTTTCGTCAGGATTGTACAGTATGTAAACACCCTGAAATCTGTAAGGATGTTCGGGAAAATCTATGCAGGTGAAGTCTATAAAGTGCCTGTAGCCTTCCTTTTCTTTAAGATGTTTGAGAAAGTCCAAAAGTTTACTCTTTGGAACTTCCAGGCGCACACCTTTTTCATCGGCTTGTATGTGCAGATCTTTAAAAACAGTCTTGAGCCTCTCCCTCGTAGCTAAATTCATCCACGGCATATCTCAGACCTCTATCTCCTGTGGTACTAAAAGACCTTGCCTTTTTAGATCTTCTTTAAACTCTCCAAAGGCTCTATCGTATTTGGTAACTCCTTTTTCTTTTATCTTCCTCTGGAGCTGGAGTATACCGTAAAGCAGTCCTTGAGGATGGGGAGGACAGCCCGGAATGTAAACGTCAACGGGTATTATCCTATCCATTCCCTGAAGTGTTGCATAGGTAGGAAAAGGTCCACCAGCGGATGCACATCCTCCCATAGTTATACACCACTTGGGATCAGGCATCTGTTCCCATATGAGCTTAAGCATAGGTGCCACTTTGTTTACCACAGTACCTGCAACTATAAGGACATCAGCTTGCCTTGGGGAAGCTCTGAATATGACACCGAGCCTGTCTAAGTCAAACCTTGAAGCCGCTGTATGCATCATCTCTATGGCACAACACGCAAGTCCTATGGTTACAGGCCAAAGGGCATTCCTTCTTCCCCAATTTAAAAGTTCCTCTACAGTTGTTATTACAAAACCGTTAGAGTTCAAAACAGCCATACCTTACCTCCTCTTTAATTATAAGTTCTTATACTTAGTTTTTACATAACTTTATGATAAGTGTCACATCTGCCATTTGAGAGCACCTTTCCTCCAGGCGTAAATAAGACCTAAAGCGAGAATGAATATGAAAAGTAGAGCCTCAATAAGACCGTATAATCCGATCTCTTTAAACACTACAGCCCAAGGAAAGAGGAAAGCTACCTCTATATCAAAGAGTATGAGCAAAAGCCCGAGAAGGTAGTAGCCTTGTTTGAAAGTTCCACGAGCTTCTACGTCATAAAGGGGAACTCCGCACTCGTAAGGGTAATCTTCCATACTTTCCTTAGCTTTTGGACCGAGTAGATCGTTTAAAAAGGCAAAGGCAAAACCTACAAACAGAGCGATCAAAAAGAAGATAAGTATCCCTATATACTCCATCTCAATCCTCCAAAGAGAGTAATTCCTCTATAAAAAGGTTTGCATTAAAGGGTTGAAGGTCATCTAAACCTTCGCCTACTCCCAAGAGTTTAACCGGGATTCTAAGCTCCTGACATATAGGTATTATTGCTCCTCCTTTGGCTGTGCCGTCAAGCTTTGTGAGTACTATACCTGTTATATCCACAGCCTCCTTAAATACCTTAGCCTGAGCTATAGAGTTTTGCCCGAGGGTTGCATCAAGTACAAGTAATGTTTCCGTTGGCTCATCTGGATAGAACTTCTGTATCACTGACTTTATTTTTCTCAGCTCCCTTATGAGAGGCTCCTTAGTGTGAAGTCTTCCCGCTGTGTCTATCAAAATAAGGTCATAGCTGTTTGCTTTGTTTATGGCGTCAAAAACTACCGATGCGGGATCTGCACCTTCTTCCCTCTTTATTATGTCCGCACCACTCTTTTCTGCCCACACTTCAAGTTGTTCTATAGCGGCAGATCTGAATGTGTCCCCAGCACATAAGAGTACCCTCTTGCCTTCATTGACAAACTTATAAGCCAACTTGCCTATGGTAGTTGTCTTTCCGGAACCATTCACACCTAAAAACAGATAGATTGTTGGTCCTTTATCTTTAAGTTTTATATCTCCTTCACAGTTAGACAGCACAGACAGAAACCTCTCCTTTAGCATGTCCCTTAATCCTTCCGACTCCTTTATATTCCTCTTTATAGCCTCTTTTTTAAGTTCTTCTACTACATTTACAGCGGTTTTTGCACCAACATCAGCCCTTATGAGTGTTTCTTCAAGCTCTTCAAAGAGCGCCTCGTCCACCTTTCTCCCTCTGAAAATTACTCCGAAAAGCGCTTTTTCTTTTGTCTTTTGTAAACCCTTTCTTATTTTTTCAATAAGACTCTCCTTTTTAACTTCCAAAAGTCCAAGTTCCTCTTTTATCTTTCTTATAGAAGACTCCACTTCATCTTTCTTAGTTGGAGGTGCAAGCTTTAAAGCCCTCTCAAAAACATTCAGAGCCTCTTGTTTTTTATCCATTTGGTAAAGGACAATACCTGCCCTTTGTAGGCTTTCAAAGTTTCCGATCTTTAAATACTCTTCCACTGCCTTTTCCTTTTGACCAACCCTTTCATATATGTTTGCCCTCTCCCAAGCCGTGCCTAAACTCCTATCATAGTGTTCTATAAGCTGGTAAGCATAGTAGTATTTATCTTCCTTTAGATACAGGTCATAAAGTATGCGCCTGAGCTCCGGATCTTCCTTGAACTGCTCAAGTATCTGTATAGCCTTATCCTTTTTACCCTTCTCTATGAGTTTAAGTATGGCAGTTTTATCTCCCTTCTCTGCGAGCTTCTCTTCTTCCGATTTTTTCCAAAAGAGTACCATAGGATCAATTATTTTAACACTTCATTTGTCTTCTCCCGCTATCCACTTACTGACTATCTCTATTTCCATATCGGAGAGGTTTCTTCCCCAAGGACATTGTTTGGCGAGTATCATAACAGCATCAGATCTACCTTTATACTCTTTTTTAAGATAAGACAGGGGTTTTTTTGAGCCTTCCTGATGACATCTGAGGCAGTTATTTTCAAAGATCATCTGTCCCTCAGGAACCGCAAAAGCATAACTCAAGAATAAAACTATATACAAAAGGATCATGACTTTCACCTCCTAACTGTTAAATTTATATACTATGCAAGAGGCAAAGGTGTGGGGATTTGAAGATATAGAATCCGCAAGGGAATACCTCGCCAAGTATCTTTTGAACTATATAAATATGGAGCTTGATGCCTTACCTAAAGAGGAATGGGACAAAACTTTAAAAACTTGGGCAAAAATATGCCTCTTTGCCAATGATATGCTTTCCAAAAAAGATGAAGAAAGACAGGAACTTTACAAAAAATACAATTTTGACCTGATGATGGTAGGTATTGCTGAAGATTTGAGACACACCCTTTTGGGCATGTACTCTCTCAGAATTCTTAAAGAGAATGATAAACCGTACAAATTAATACCTGTAGCTGTGGATATGGTGCTACAAAAGAGCGAGATGATAAAAGCTTACGGACTAAAAAAGGAGATATTAGAGTACATAAGGGACTTCTTTCACAAATCTCCTACCAACTGATGCATAAAAGAGTGTAAATTAAATACCTATGAAAATTGCAGTTGGTATGAGCGGGGGTGTAGATAGCAGTGTGTGCGCTCTCCTTTTAAAACGCGCAGGTCACGAAGTTATAGGAGTAACTCTGAGACTTCATACCATAGACGAGAACTGTAGCTTGGAGGACCTAAGAGTGTGCTGTTCTCCAGAAGATGTGAAGGATGCAGTGAGGGTATCTGAAAGGCTTGGAATACCTCACATAACCCTTGATTGGGAGAAATTCTTTAAAGAGAGGGTTATAAACTACTTTGTCAGAGAGTACTCGGAGGGTAAAACTCCCAATCCGTGCGCTCTTTGCAACAGGGAAGTAAAAACTGGTTTTTTGGCAAGATACCTCAGGGAAGTGGCAGGCATAGATAAACTGGCAACTGGTCATTACGCAAAACTGGTAGAGTACAAAGGTAGAAAAATGATAGCGAGATCAAAAGATGAAAGTAGAGATCAGTCTTACTTTTTGGCTTTGGTAAAAAGGGAAGATATTGACCTTCTTGAGTTTCCTCTGGGGGATCTCACCAAGGATGAGGTCAGAAGGATAGCAAAAGAGTTTAATCTTCCAGTAGCTGACAAAAAGGACTCTCAAGAGGTATGCTTTTTAATGGGTAAAAAGCCGGGTGAGTTTGTGAGAGAGAGGGTAGGTACGAAAGAGGGATTCATAGTGCATGCAAATGGTGAAGTTCTCGGGAAGCATACTGGCATTTATAACTTCACCATAGGGCAAAGAAGAGGATTAAAACTGGCTTATCACGAACCTTTATACGTTATTGGGCTTGATGCTAAAAAAAACGAAGTGGTGGTTGGAAAAGAAGATATGCTCTACAAAAAGAGTCTAAAACTTGAGAGCATAAATGTCCATATACCTTTGGAAGACTGGGATGAGGTATACGCGATGGTAAGATACAGAACGAAACCTGTAAAAGTCAAAAGCATAAGGGAAGAAAAAGATGGATATTTTGTGGAGTTTGAGGAAAGTGTAAGAGGTATAACTCCTGGACAAGTGTGCGCTTTTTATGAAGGTGACGTCCTACTTGGGGGAGGCATAATAACAGAGGTATGATAGTTTACGGAAAGAATCCCGTTATTGAAGCTTTAAGATCTGGTAAGGATATAGAGAAAGTGCTTGTCGCTCATGATTCCCATCCACCCCATCAGGTAGTAAAGCTTTGCAAAGAGAGGGGTATAAAGATACAAAAGGTTCCGAGAATAAGGATAGAACAACTCGCAGGTACAAAGAAAACCCAAGGAATTATTGCCTTAATAAGTCCCATAAGTTACGTAGACCCTGGTGAGCTTTTTAAGACAGCAGTAGATAAAAACTCTTTCATTTTAGTGCTTGACCACCTCACCGATCCTCAGAATGTGGGAAATCTTATAAGAACGTGCGAAGTGTTTGGTGGAGTAGGAGTTCTTTTGCCAACTCACAGATCAAGCCCAATAAACGAGGTGGTCATAAAAGCCTCCGCAGGAAGCATCTTTCACCTCAAGTTATCAAGAGTTTCAAGTCTTTCAAAGACGCTTAGGGAGTTTAAAAAGCTCGGAGGTTGGATAGTGGCTGTAGAGCGAGGGGGTAAGGACATAAGGAACGTATCCATACCTTTACCAAGCGCACTGGTTCTTGGATCTGAAGGTGAAGGAATCTCAAAAAGTATTGCAGAGATTTCCGATATAATAGTATCAATACCTATGGTGGGAAAAATAAATTCGCTGAATGTAGGATCTGCAGGTGCTATAGCTATGTGGGAATGCGTGAGGAATAAAGTAAGAATATGAAAAAGTGGCTTATTGCGCTCCTCTTACTTCTTTTAAGTGTTGAAGGGAGTATATCCCTAACTCACAGACACGAAGATGGAAAACAACATTTAGATTGTTCTGTATGCATTCTTCAGCATTCTCTTGTAGATAAACCTTCATATAAACCTGAGCTTAAGGTAAGTCTTGTAAGCTTTACTATAGAAATCTCTTATGAGCCTCAAGAGCCTATACTAAGACCTTCTTTCAGAACTACACTTCAGAGAGCGCCTCCAAAGGTTTAAAAGTCCATACAGACCTTTTTTTCAGCAAAAACCTGAGGAGGTGCTTATTATGAAAGTAGTTTATATCTTTAGCACACCAAACTCCGCCAGCTACATACTCGGTAGGATGATACTACCACAATTAGAGATGGGTATTCATCCCGTCCAAGTGGCAGGCATGTTTTTCTTCCTTGATAACAACTATGTACTTGTAAAGAAAAACCCAATAGGGGAAAGACTTTCTAAGCTCCTAAAAGAGGACAGAATTGGCTTTATTATGGGATGCGACCAGTGTTGTATGGAAAGAAACATAGAAAATGACTTGGTAGAAGGTGCGGTTATAGGGTGCTTTCCAAACCTATACAAGAAGGCTCAGGAACTGGGAGTAGATCAAGTGATAACACTATAAGGAGGTGCGATAATGAAGAAGCTTATACTTTGCCTTGGTATATTTAGCTTTGCCTTTGCGCAAGATGACCTTGAAAGTCTAAAGCGTCAGCTTGAAGAACAAAAAAGGCTCATTCAGGAGCTTGAGAAAAAGATAGAAGCCTTAGAGAAGGCTCAAAAAGGTCAGAAGGAAGAAACACGGCAAGAAACAGAAGCTAAAGAGAAAACAAAGCCTGTACCCGCAGACAGAACCCTCCAGCTAAGGGTAAAATACGACGAAAGACTAAAAGCTTATCAAATCTATCCTTTTAAACAAACCGACTTCTTGCCTGACATATCTTTTATCATGGATACTTCTCTTGTAGGAAGAAACAGAAATGACCAAACGTACAAACAGCTTGAAATTCCGGGATTTTGGCATCCGCACGGCGATAATAGTGAGGAACTTAACAAAAATAGAGGTTTTAACCTTAACTACGGCGAGCTTTACCTGTATGCACCTGTTGATCCTTACTTTGACCTTTATGTTACCATACCCTTTTCGGAAGATAGCTCCCAGATAGAAGAAGCTTATGCGGTTACCAGAGGCTTACCCGGAGGTTTCCAGCTCAAGGTAGGCAAATTTAGAAGCTCCTTTGGAAGGCTAAACTCTCAACATCCCCACGTGTGGGACTTTGCTACCCTCCCATTGCCTTATAAGGTGTTTTTGGGTGATGATGGGCTTGTGGAAAAGGGGATTCAAATTAATTGGCTCGCACCTACGCCTTTTTATTTGCTCTTTGGTCTTGAGGTGCTTCAAGGTGAGAACGAACAGAGCTTTGGGACGAATGGTTTTAGTATAAATACTAAAAAAGATGGCAGTGGTACAAACCTCACTGTAGGAGATGCAAGAAAACCAAACCTTTACGTAGGTTTTATCAAGACTTCCTTTGATATAGGAAACCTCTCTATTCTTACAGGCATATCTTATGCACAAGGTAAAACACGATTAAACCACATTGACACTGACGAACCTCACGCCTTTTCGGGAAGTACTAAGCTTTACGGACTTGATCTCACAGCCAAGTACTTTATTGATTCTTACAGGTACGTATCCTTCCAAAGTGAGTATATCTATAGGGATCAAAAAGGAACAAGATACGCATACGATGATCTGGGTGATTTGGTAACTCCATCAGTGAGTAAAAAACAGGGAGGTTTTTATTCTCAGCTTGTTTGGAGATTCGCTCAAAGATGGAGAGCGGGTATTCAATACAATCTTCTAAACAAAAACGATGTCAAGGTAGATGGAGTAAAGCAGAACTTTCCCGGAAGTCTCCCAGCTTATTATGCTATGCTGGAATTTAATCCCACCGAATTTTCACGCATAAGGCTTCAGGTAGGTCAAAACAGAGCTTTATATTATGAAGGCATGAGAAAGACAGTCAACGAAGTGATTTTACAGTTTAACTTTGCGATAGGAGCTCACGGTGCGCATCCATTTTAAAAACTTTTGGAGGTATTAGCCATGAAAAGACTCGTAGCCCTTCTCCTTTTTTTCTTCTCCTTTTCTTTTGCCAAACCTAATGTGATAGCAACCTACCCCTGGATAGGTGATCTGGTGAGGGAAGTAGGTAAAGATAGGGTAAACCTCTATGTTATAGCCAAAGGTTCTGAGGATCCTCACTTCGTAGTACCAAAACCTTCTCACATAGCAAGAATGAGAAATGCGGATCTACTCATAATGCAAGGCGCAAGCTTAGAGATAGGTTTTCTACCTCCTCTCCTTCAACAATCCAATAATCCCAAAATTCAACCTGGAAGTGAAGGACTCTTAGACCTTTCCCAGTTTGTTAAGATCATAGAAAAGCCTGAAGGAGTCTCAAGAGCTATGGGAGATATCCATCCGGAAGGAAATCCCCATTATCAGCTTGATCCTCACAATATACCCATACTTGCAAGAGCAATAACGGATAAACTTTGCCAGATTGATGAAAAAAACTGCACTTACTATAAGGGAAATCTTGAGAACTTTCTCACGAGATGGGATACCAAATTAAAGGGGTGGGATAGGGATTTTGAAAAGTTGAAAGGCATAAAAGTTATTGAGTACCATAAACTATATGACTATCTGATCCGCAGATATGGAATGGTTCTGGTGGGAACGCTTGAACCTCTTCCGGGAATCCCTCCAACCGCAAAGCATGTAGAAGAGCTTTTGACCAACTCTAAGGATGTCAAATTTATCTTGCAGGATGTTTATCACGAAAGAAGGACAGCCCAGTATGTGGCTCAGAAGCTCAACGCAAAGTTGGTAGTACTTCCACACGATGTAGGAGCTGTGCCAGAGGCGAGAGATATATTTTCGCTCTTTGACGAGATCGTAAGGAGGCTTAACCAATGACTGATGTGCTGATCCACGCTCTACTCTTATCTTTTATACTTTTGGGTATTCACGCATATTTTGGGCTTGAGATAGTAAGAAGGGGTATAATATTTACGGATATAGCTATAGCGCAATTTTCGGCGGTAGGTCTTTCCCTCTCCTTACTACTTTATCAGAAACCTTCTTATGTCCTCTCCCTCCTCTTTGCCCTTTTTTCAAGCTTACTCATAGCCATATCCCAAAGGAAAAAAGAGTATGCGGAAGCTTTCATAGGTCTTATATATGCCTTGGGTTTTTCCTCGGTTGTTTTGATACTCTCCAAATCCACACATGGCACGGAACAGCTTATGGCACTTACAGCATCAGACATTTTATTTGTACCTAAGGAAGATGTATTAAAAACTGGCATTCTTTACGCATTTCTTGGTTTTCTTCTATACCTGAGGAGTAAGCTTCTCAAGGGGCAAGCTGGTGAAGTGGTCTTTTTTGTTCTTTTTTCTTTAACTGTAACGAGTTCAGTAAAGCTCGTCGGTGTGCTTATAGTCTTTTCTATGCTCGTAGCTCCAGCTCTGGTTTCTAAACTTTGCAAAAAAGGACTCATATTCGCTTGGTTATATGGAGCCTCTGTGAATACTGTGGGCATTTTGCTATCCTTTAGATTGGATTTTCCTACAGGCTTTAGCTTAGTTTTTTTACACTCCTTACTTGGTGCTTTCCTCTTTCTTACAAAAGCTATCATAAAGCCTTAGTCCCTCATTGATTATGTGAGGAATATCCTCTCTCTTACTTAGTACCTTACAAGACACCCACGGATGGTGATGATAAGAAGGGGGGAAGTCTTTAACGAAAAGTGCTAAGGTGGGAACCTTGAGAGCTACAGCCATGTGGTAAGGTCCGCTATCTGTAGATATGAAGAGGGAAAGAGATCTTAAAAGTCCCGGAAGCTCCAAAATGTCCGTATGTCCGGCAAGATCAAGAGCTTCGAGGGGATAATCCTTTAAAAACTCTCTGTTTATATCCCTTTCAAAACTTGCTCCAGTAAGGATAAGAAGACTTTTAGTCCGTAGCTGTATTTCCAGCACAACTTCTCTCAAAAGATGTATATTCGGTCTTTTCCAAAGAGCGTCAGGTGTTCCACACCCTATATTAAGCCCTATGAGTACTTTATCGTGGGGAATGCCATATCTTCCGTGAAAATTCCTTCTAAACTCCACAGCTTCCTGTGTCTCTTCAAGCTCTATAGGGATACCGTTCCTTTCAATACCGAGAGCTTTAAGCACCGCAAAGTACCTATCCGTATAATCAGCACCTTTGAGCACCTTAGCAGAAGGTGGGGACGCTACACTGTAAAAGTATTTTCTCATAGGTATTTCTCCTACACCTACAGACTTTATACCGTACTTTAACCGTGCGTACGCGCAGAGAAAAGAACTTTTAAGCCCATGAGGTTCAAAATCTATAATCAATTCAGGGTTCACCTTCATAACTATCTCATCAAACTCTCTAAAGAAATCTAACAAACTTTTTAAACTCTTCAGCCTTTTGTCTATCACATGAAAGGAAGAAAGTAGATGATGCCTTGATATGAGCTTTTCAGAAACAGCTCCTTTATCCTTGGTAAGAAAGAGTAAGTGAAGTTCAGCATCAGGAAACCTATTTTTTAAGGCTCTCCAACTTGCGCTCCCTCTGAGAAGGTCACCTATACCTGCAGAGTGACCCATAAGCATAAGAATGCGCTTCATTAAAATGGTATTATAACTTTATACGCCCTACAAGAAATGCATAGTCCATAAGAGTATCCCTTTGCATAGACAGATATCCCATTTATAGACATCTATCTATGCATCGGGTTTAGGACTGTGCCTGAAAACCCCCTGAAATAAGGATTTCCAGACAGTAAGCCCAGTGCCTTACTCCTGAGGCACTCATACCGCTCATCAGACAGGTTCTTCAAAGACCTATCCA
>JBEULM010000003.1 GCA_041287335.1 Hydrogenobacter sp. | reverse complement strand
ACGAACTCGCTCATAATCTTTAGGACACGCCATGTATCACCCTGCTTTATTTTAAGCTCTTCTATAAGTCTTAGTTCCCTACTGTTCATTAAGATCCTTTACCATACCCTCAAGTTTGAGGAGTTCACCTTCCTGAGGGGCATTTACGTTCTTTGAAGGTTTAACTACAACCTTACTTTTTACTTTTCTCTTTGCCTTCTTTTTTTGTAGATATACTTTCTTATGGTGGGACTTGGCATAAGCCTGTTCATAAATAGGCTCTATAAAACTCATCCCCAAAAGCAGGAGTAGTACGAAACTTATCCACCTCATCGTGATACCTCCTTTGTCCCCCTCAGGGACAAGTTAGAACTATATATCAATACCCTTATGTCTGTCAAGCGCACTATAAGATCTTGCACTTGACCGAAAAATTTTGTATAATATTCTGTCTTGTTAGAGTAGCCAAGAGGTGGAGCGTTATGATACAGAGGCAGAGTTATGCGAACGTAGCTGACAATTCTGGAGCTAAGAGGGTTCAAATTATAGGCATACCTTACGCACCGAGAAAGTATGCAACGGTTGGAGATGTAGTGACCGTCACCGTCAAAGATGCTACACCCAACAGCCCTGCGAAAAAGGGAAAAGTTTATAGGGCTGTGGTTGTAAGGACCAAGAAGGAAGTCAGGCGTCCTGATGGGAGTTACATAAAGTTTGACGACAACGCTGTTGTTTTGCTAAATCAGTATGGTGAACCCTTAGGTACGCGTATACTCGGTCCCATAGCGAGAGAAGTTAGGAACAGAGGTTTTACCAAGCTCGCATCTCTTGCACCGGAGGTGGTTTAATATGGCGTCAAGGATAAGGAAAGGTGATACTGTTGTTGTGTTGAGAGGTAGAGAGAGAGGAAAAACGGGAGAGGTAATAAAGGTACTGAAAGAGGAAAATAAAGTGATCGTAAAGGATGTAAACATAGTTAAGAAACACGTAAAGGGTATTCCCAATGTGAGAGAGGGTGGCATATACGAGATTGAAGCTCCGTTGCATATAAGCAATGTAATGCTCTTGTGTCCCAAATGTAACAAGCCAACGCGTGTGGGATTCAGGGTGCAATGGGAAGGTGGAATCTTGAAAAAATATAGATACTGTAAAAAGTGCAACGAGAATATAGACTTAGTAAGGACAAAAGAGAGGGTAAAGGTATGAGCGTAGAAATAAAGTACGTACCGAGGCTATATGTTAAGTACCGGGATGAGGTAGTACCTAAGCTCGTAAACAGGTTCGGATATAAGAATCCTATGGAAGTCCCCAAAATAGTGAAGATAGTTGTCAATATGGGTGTGGGAGAAGCTGTACAGGACATAAAGCATTTAGAAAGAGCAATGGAGGATATAAAGCTCATAACCGGTCAGCATCCCGCGGTGAGAAGAGCCAAAAAGTCCGAAGCTGGTTTTAAGTTAAGGAAGGGTATGCCCGTAGGTCTTAAAGTCACTCTCAGAAAGGAGAGAATGTGGGACTTTTTAGACAAACTCATATCCATAGCTCTTCCAAGAGTAAAAGATTTTAAAGGACTAAACCCCAGATCCTTTGACGGGAGAGGAAACTATGCCTTTGGTATTTCCGAACAGATAGTGTTTCCGGAAATAGATTACGAAAAGGTGGATGCCATAAGAGGTATGGATGTTGTCATCCACACAAGCGCCAAAACGGATGAAGAAGCTCTGTGGCTTCTGTCTTTGTTGGGACTACCCATAAGAAGCTCTTAAGGAGGAAGTTATGGCTCGAAAGGCTAAGGTAGCTAAGGATATCAAACATTTTCCTAAGTACGACGTGAGGCACAAAAACAGGTGTCCTGTGTGTGGAAGACCGAGAGGTTTTATAAGGTACTTTAGTATGTGTAGGCTGTGTTTTAGAGAGCTTGCATTAAAGGGTGAACTGCCAGGAGTCAGAAAGGCAAGTTGGTAAGGAGGTTTGTAATGGATAGTATAGCGGACATGTTTTCGGCTATTAAAAACGCTATAAGCAGGAGAAGGGATTACGTGGATGTGCCTTCTTCAAAGATGAAGGAAGCCATATTGGAGCTTTTAAAAAAGGAAGGCTACATAAAGGATTGGGAAAGACTTCAAGGCGAGGGCTACACAAAGGGGACTCAATACATCCTTAGAGTGCATCTGAAGTACTTAGATCCGAGAAAACAGCAAAGCGCCGTAAGAGAGCTTTTGAGAGTTTCAAAACCCGGAAGGAGAGTGTATACACCCAAACACGCTATAAGGTATGTTCAAAAAGGTCTCGGAATAGCGATTCTTTCAACCGATGCAGGTGTATTGACGGATCATCAAGCGAGAAAACTTGGAAAAGGTGGTGAAGTTATAGCTTACGTTTGGTGAGGTGAAGCCATGTCAAGGATAGGTAAAAAACCCATTGAGATACCAAAGAACGTAAAGGTAAACATATCTGATGGCATTATAACTGTTGAAGGACCAAAAGGAAAACTCTCTATGAGTATCCATCCGGACATGAAAGTATACACAGATGGCAACTCAATTAAGGTGGAGAGATCTTCTGATGATCCCTTTCACAGAGCTATGCATGGAACTACGGCGGCGCTGATCAGAAATATGGTAAAAGGTGTTACCGAGGGGTTTACCGTTGGGCTTGAAGTAGTAGGGCTTGGATACAGAGCTTCCTTAAAAGGAGGGAATCTTGAGCTTAGTTTAGGACTCTCTCATCCAGTGGTTTTTCCCATACCACCAGATGTGAAGATAGAGGTGAAAGAAAATAAAATATACGTAAGCGGTATTGACAAACAAAGAGTCGGTCAAGTAGCTGCACAGATAAGAGCCTTCAGAAAACCAGATGCATATAAAGGTAAAGGTATAAGGTATGAAGGTGAAACTTTGAAA
The DNA here is from genome assembly GCA_041287335.1 of Hydrogenobacter sp. Classification (NCBI taxonomy): domain Bacteria; kingdom Pseudomonadati; phylum Aquificota; class Aquificia; order Aquificales; family Aquificaceae; genus Hydrogenobacter; species Hydrogenobacter sp. Next base: position 28,593 of record JBEULM010000003.1, on the reverse strand, counting down.
CTGAAAGCTGGTAAAGCTGCAGGAAAGGGTAAGAAGTGAGGAGGTAAACATGGCAAAACTTAGCAGGCATGAGAAAAAAGAAAGGAGGCACAAAAGGATAAGGAAAAAGGTTTTTGGTACTCCCGAAAGACCCAGACTGTGCGTTTATAGAAGCATCCATAACTTTTATGCGCAGATTGTGGATGACACAAAAGCTCACACTTTGGTATCAGCATCCACAATAGATCCCGAATTTGTGAAGCTTTCTGGAAAGAGAGGTGGAAAGTCCATAGAGGATGTTAAAAAGTTGGCGGAAATATTGGTAAAAAAAGCTAAGGAAAAAGGCGTAAATAAGGTAGTTTTTGACAGAGGCGGTTTCCTTTACCATGGCAAGATAAAAGCTTTTGCTGATAGGTGCAGAGAGCTGGGACTTGAATTTTAAAGGAGGTTATTATGGGTGGTGTAGATCTTGAAAGGATCATTGATGAAAGAAGAAAAATCCAGGGCATTGTAGGTATTGAAGACGATCTTCAGATAGAAGAGAGACTCATATATGCCAAAAGAACAACGAGGGTCACAAAAGGTGGCAAAAGGTTCTCCTTTGGCGCTTTGGTTATAGTAGGTGACAAAAGGGGATTTGTAGGATTTGGTCTTGGTAAGGCAAGGGAGGTACCAATAGCCATAGCTAAAGCTATAGAAGATGGTAAAAAGCACCTTATAAGAGTACCCATAATAAACGGCACAGTTCCTCACGATGTAACGGGCGAGTACGGACCTACCCAGATAAAGGTTATACCGGCGAGGAGAGGGACAGGTATAGTGGCAGGAGGTGCAGCAAAACCCATCTTTGAACTTGCCGGATACACCGACGTTCTTACCAAGCTTCAGGGAAGTACGAATCCCAACAATGTGGTCAGAGCGGTCTTTGATGCACTCTTGAAGCTCAGATCCTTGGAAGACGTATCAAGAGAAAGAGGTATAGATCTTGAAGAGCTTCAGAGGAGGTATCACATATATGCGAGATGAAGGTATGATAAAGGTAACCTTAGTTAGGGGACTTGCAGGCAAACCGGAAGCTCATATAAAAGCTGTGAGAAGTTTGGGACTGAAAAAGTTGGGTCAATCAAAGGTGCTTCCCGACAATCCCGCAGTGCAAGGTAACATAAGGAAGGCATTTTACCTTCTGAAAGTAGAGAGGGTTTAAGGAGGCTTGACATGAAGTTGCATGAGCTTGCACCTAATGAAGGAGCTACTAAGGAGAAGAAGAGAGTAGGTAGGGGTATAGGTTCTGGACTTGGTAAAACTTGCGGTAAGGGACACAAAGGGCAAAAGACAAGATCAGGTGACAGGAATCTTCCGTCCTGGTTTGAGGGTGGTCAAACGCCTCTTCACAAGAGGATACCCAAAAGGGGATTCAGGAGCATAAATAAGGTAGTTTACTCTGTAGTTAACATAAAGACCTTAGAAAAGTACTTTTCTGATGGGGAGCATGTAAACCCGGAAGTACTTTACGAAAGGGGACTTGTTAAAAAGGGTATGCCTGTCAAAATTCTCGGCGATGGGGAACTAACTAAAAGGCTAAAAGTGAAAGCTCACGCCTTTTCCTCAAGTGCGAAAGAAAAGATAAAAGCTCTCGGAGGTTCTTGCGAGGTAATAACGTGGTAGAGTACATAAAACAGCTACTTGCACTTGAGGACTTCAGAAAGAGGTTTCTGTACACCTTGCTTATGTTTGCCATATACAGACTGGGAAGTCACATACCGCTTCCCGGAATAGATACAACAGCCTTAGAGGACTTTTTCAGGAGTTTTCAAGGCACCATCTTTTACCTTTATGATATATTTTCAGGTGGAAATTTGGGGCGTATGACCCTTTTTGCTTTGGGCGTAATGCCATACATATCTGCATCTATAATGATGCAGCTTCTTACAGTTGCAATACCTGAACTTCAAAGACTCGCAAAAGAGGAAGGTGATTACGGAAGGTATAAAATAAACCAGTATACCAGATATCTAACCGTTTTCGTAGCTTTCGTACAATCATTGGGCATATCCGTTTGGCTTCAGAATCAGGTCTCACCTCGAGGATTTCCCATAGTTCCGGAAAGTGGGCTTGTCTTTACATTGACTACGGTTATAGCGCTCGTATCATCTACGATGTTTCTCGTATGGGTAGGCGACAGGATAACGGAGAAGGGTATAGGTAACGGTATGTCCTTACTCATATTTGCAGGCATAGTAGCCAACTTTCCCAACGCTTCCATAAGGGTTGTGGAGATGCTCAGAAACGGTGACCTCTCTCCTTTTGCTTTTGTAGGTGCGATAATCTTTGTTGTTGCGGTAATAGTAGGTATAGTGTTTATGCAGGAAGCGGAAAGGAGGATACCCGTGCAGTACCCAAGAAGGCAGGTAGGAAGGCACGAAGTGGCAGGTGGTTCTACTTATCTTCCTATAAAGATAAATCCAGCGGGCGTTATTCCCATTATTTTTGCTCAGTCTCTGCTTATCATACCATCTACCGTCATAGGTTTTATAAACCATCCCATAGCGCGTATGTTTCACGACGCTTTCAATCCTACAACACCACTGTACAACTTCCTCTACGTGCTTTTCATAGTGTTCTTTACGTATTTTTACACAGCTGTACTTATAAATCCTGTGGATGTGGCGGATAACTTAAAAAAAGGTGGAGCTTTTGTACCAGGGGTTAGACCCGGTCAGGACACTCAAAAGCTCTTAGAAGTTATAATAAACAGGTTAGCCTTTATAGGCTCTATTTTCCTCAGCGTAGTGGCTATAATACCTATATTTATAAGCCTATGGCTCAAAGTACCCTTTTACTTTGGTGGTACTACAGCTCTGATAGTGGTGGGTGTAGCTCTTGACACGCTAAGTAAGATAGAGGCTCAGATGATACAAAAAAAATACGCTGGATATATGAGAAGGAGGGTGAGATGATCCTCGTATTTTTAGGACCGCCGGGTGCAGGAAAGGGGACTCAAGCCAAATTACTCTCTCAAGAGTTCGGTTTCAGACACATATCAACAGGAGATATGCTTCGGGAAGCGGTAAAAAACAAAACACCTCTGGGTCTCAAGGCAAAAGAGTACATGGATAGAGGAGATCTCGTCCCTGATGAGCTTGTGATCGCTATGGTAGAGGAAATTATTTTGCAAGAGAAGGATGTTGTACTTGACGGCTTCCCAAGAACCATAGGGCAAGCTTTATCCCTAAAGGATATGCTAAGAAAACACGCTAAAGATGTTGACAAAGTTTTCCTTTTTGATATTGACGATGAAATCGTTGTGGAGAGACTCTCTGGGAGAAGGGTCTGTCCAAATTGTGGTAGCGTTTATCACGTAAAGTTTAGCCCTCCCAAAAAGGATGAGATCTGTGATGTTTGTGGTACAAAACTAATTCAGAGGGAAGATGATAAAGAGGAAGTTATAAGGAGGAGGCTTGAGGTCTATAGAAGGCAGACAGCTGAACTTGTTGACTTTTATAAAAAGGAGAATAAATTAATTAGCTTAGACTCAAGGAAAGGTATAGAGGATCTTTACGGAGATATTAAAAAGGCAGTAGAGGATGATTGCTGAACTTTATTCTATTAAAGAGATAGAGAAAATAAAGAGAGCTTGCGATGTAGTAGTGGAAGTATTACAAACGGTTGCCCAGTATATAAAGCCTGGCATCTCCACTTTTGAGATAGACATCATAGCCAGAGAAGAGACAAAAAAGCGGGGTGCACGCCCAGCATTCCTAAACTACAAACCTCCTTTCAGTAAAGTTCCTTATCCTGCATCTATATGCGTATCTGTAAATTCCGCTGTAGTTCACGGACTTCCAAGAAAGGATCACATTTTAAAAGAGGGAGACTTGGTAAGTTTGGATTTTGGTGCTATAATAGATGGATACGCAGGAGATTCTGCTATAACTGTGCCTGTTGGCAGTATAAGCCAAAAGGAGGAATTACTGTTAAGGGCTACTAAGGAAGCTTTAGAGGAGGCAGTAAAGGTGTGCGTTCCAGGAAATTGGGTAAGTGATATTACGGGCGCCATACACAGAACCGCAGAAAAGTATGGCGTTTATCCAGTTAGAGGTTTAGGAGGTCACGGCATAGGCAGGAAGGTGCATCAAGATCCTTTCATTCCCAACAACTTAAAAGATATGGAAAAGAAGGATGTAAAATTGAGGCAGGGCATGGTAGTGGCTATAGAACCTATGTTTGCTATAGGAACGGAGGAAACAGTTCTGGACGGTGATGGTTGGACAGTTCACACTGCAGATGGGAGTCCTTCCGCACACTTTGAGTACACAGTAGCGATAACAAAAGACGGACCTATAGTGCTTACGGAGTTTACGCATGGGTAAGAAAAAGGAAGACAAACAGTACAAAGAAAAAGGTATAGTTCTTGAAGGCACAGTCACGGAAGCCTTACCCAATGCTATGTTCAGGGTGAAGTTAGACACAGGTCATGAGGTGCTTGCTCACGTTTCTGGAAAGATGCGTGTACATTTTATAAGGATCCTGCCGGGGGATAGGGTCAAAGTGGAGCTGTCACCTTACGACCTTACCAGAGGCAGGATAGTTTACAGAGCATGAAGGAGGTACGCTATGAAGGTAAAACCATCGGTCAAACCTATGTGTGCCAAGTGTAAGATTATAAGAAGGAAAGGGAGAGTTATGGTCATATGTGAAAATCCCAAACACAAGCAAAGACAAGGTTCTTAAGGAGGTAAAAATGGCGAGGATAGCAGGTGTTGACCTTCCCGACCACAAAAAGTTAGAAGTAGCTCTGACTTATCTTTACGGTATAGGCTGGTCAAGATCCAGGGAGATCTGTGAGAAAACAGGTATTCCTTGCAGTAAGAGGCTTGGCGAGCTAACTCCCGATGAGCTTAACACCATAAGGAAGTTTATAGAGCAGAATTACAGGGTTGAAGGGGACCTCAGAAGAGAGGTACAAATGAATATAAAAAGGCTTATGGATATGGGTTGTTACAGAGGTCTGAGGCATGCCAGAGGTCTTCCAGTGAGAGGGCAACAGACGAGAACCAACTCAAGAACCAGAAAGGGTAAAAGAAAAACAGTGGGTGGTACTAAAAAGAAAATAGCTAAGTAGGAGGTTTTTCATGGCTAAGAAAAAGGGACAAACAAAAAAGCAAAAGAGGACGGTAACGCAAGGTATAGTTAATATACTAAGCACATTCAACAATACTATAGTAAACATAACGGACCTTCAAGGGAACACTTTGACATGGGAAAGTGGTGGTACTGTAGGATTCAAGGGAACGAGGAAAAGTACACCTTACGCAGCACAACTTGCTGCACAGAAAGCTGCAAAAAGAGCCATGCAGGAATACGGACTTCAGGAGGTAGAGGTTAGGATAAAAGGTGCAGGAGCGGGAAGAGAATCTGCTTTGAGAGCCATATACGCATCTGGGCTGAAAATAAAACTCATAAGGGATGTCACTCCCATACCTCACAATGGGTGTAGACCACCTTCAAAGAGGAGGGTGTGAAATGAGCAGGTATATAGGTCCTTGGTCCAAGATAGACAGAAGGTTTGGCGCCGTTGTGTCAAATAAAAAGAGCGCAGGAAGAATACTTTCAAGGCGGAACTTTCCACCTGGTCAACACGGAAGGATAAAGGGAAGGAAGAGGAAACTCACCGAATTTGGGCTGCGCCTTATGGAGAAGCAAAAGCTCAAGTTCCTTTATGGGGGTATAAGGGAAAAGCAATTCAGAAGATACTTTGAAGAAGCGTCAAAAGCAAAGGGCAACACGGGACAAGTACTGATCCAGCTACTTGAAAGAAGGCTTGATAATGTTGTTTACAGGCTCGGTATGGCGGTAACGAGGAGACAGGCAAGACAGATGGTAGCTCATGGTCACATATTGGTAAATGGCAAAAAGGTGGATGTACCTTCCTACCGCGTGGATGTGGGTGATATAATAGAGCTAAAGCCCACCTCAAGGGATATACCTCAGTTTAGGGAGAATATAGAAAACATAGATCCAAGAAGTATCCCACCATGGTTAGAGCTGGATAAAGATAATTTCAGAGGCAAAGTACTTGACCTGCCTAAAGAAATACAGCTTGAGGTTCCTGTAAATGTTCAGTACATCATTGAGTTCTATTCAAGAGTTTAAGGAGGTTTAACATGCAAAGAGAGTTTCTCTTTCCCTCTAAGGTGTATTGGGAAGAGAGGGATAAAACGTACGGTAGGTTTGTAGTAGAGCCGTTGGAGAGGGGTTTTGGTATAACGCTTGGAAACTCCTTAAGAAGGACACTGCTTTCTTCCATTCAAGGTACTGCTGTAACAGCTGTAAAGATATATGGCATATATCACGAGTTTGCCCCTATAGAAGGTGTTCAAGAAGATGTCCTTGAGGTAATAGCCAATTTAAAGAGGGTGAGGTTTAATCTCAAAAATGCTGACGTGGAAACCCTTTATTTAAAAAAGAGTGGTGAAGGGATCATAACTGCGAGAGACATAACACTCCCTCCAAATGTGGAAATTGTGAACCCTGACCAGAAGATAGCGACTATCACGGATCCCAATAAGGAACTTCACATGGAAATAAAGATAGAGAGGGGATTTGGGTATCTACCCACCGAAGAGATGGAAGTTCTCGGCGAGGTAGGATGGATACTCGTAGACGCAGACTTTTCACCTGTCCGTCAAGTAAGTTTTAAAGTTGAAAAAACAAGGGTGGAAAAGCGGAGCGATTACGATAGACTCATAATGGAGATCACCACGGATGGAACTAAAACACCGGAAGAGGTTGTGAAGGAAGCCATTTCCATACTTGTAAGATATTTTTCAAGTTTAGAACACATATCTTACGAGCTTCCCAAAGTGGAAGAGCCTGTGGTTATAGACGAGTTTGCGGAGAAGCTCAGTCTCCCAGTAGAGGAGCTTGATGTGTCTCAAAGAGCGCTTAACTCCATAAAAAGGATGGGGATAAACACCATAGGGGATCTGGTAAAGCTCTCGGAAGAAGACTTAAAAGGGACTAAAAACGTGGGAAGGAAAGCTATAAACGAGATAAAGGAAGCCCTTAGACAGATGGGGCTTTATCTCGGCATGGATATAGAAAGTAGGAGGTAAGCTTAGCTGATGAAATGGGATAGGGTAAGTCCAAATACCGCCTACTGGGGAATGGACTTACCTGAAAAAGGCGGGATAGAAATACCCCAGTCTAAGCCAGTTTATACGGCTTAGTTAACCAGATAAAACATGAGGCACAAAGTGAAAAAGAAGCGTTTTGACAGAACAAGAGAACAGAGAAAAGCCCTTTACAGATCGCTGGTTTTAGCCCTCATAAAAGAGGAGAGGATAGAGACGTCTCTTCAGAAGGCAAAGGCGGTAAGACCAATAGTGGAAAGGCTCGTAACCTTAGCCAAGAGGGGAGATCTCGCCTCAAGGAGAAGAGCCTTAGCCATACTTCCCAACAGATCGGCTGTAAAGAAACTTTTTGAAGATATAGCTGTCAGGTACGAAGGGAGAAACGGCGGATATACGAGAATTTTGAAGCTCCCTGTCAGGCGTGTAGGTGACGGCTGTGAGCTTGCTATACTTGAGTTTGTAGAGTGATTAAAGGCTTTCTGTCCCTGATCCTCAATTTGCTTATTATTCTTGTCATATTTCACGCCATAGCGTCGTGGTTTCCATCTTTAAGGAGAAGTAAGCTGTACGAATATACGGACAGATTAGTTTCTCCCATGCTTGAACCTATAAGATCGGTGATAAAACCTATAAACGGTCTGGACTTTTCCCCCATGATACTTCTATTTCTCATATATATCATCAAATACCTACTCAGGCTTTGATGCCTCGTGAGAGACTTGACAAAAAACTTCTTGAGCTTGGTCTTGCATCAACGCGTGAAAAAGCTCAAGCTTTAATCATGGCAGGCATGGTAATCGTTGATGGTAAAGTTATAGATAAACCCGGCTTTTTAGTGAAGGAGGGGCATAAGATAGAGTTGAGGGGAGGTCTAAAATACGTTTCACGAGGGGGTTACAAGCTTGAATACGCCCTTGAGCATTTCAAAATAGATGTAAAAGGTTTTGTAGCTCTTGACGTTGGTTCTTCAACAGGTGGCTTCACAGACTGTCTTTTGCAGAGAGGAGCGATCAAAATCTACGCTGTAGATGTTGGCAGATCTCAAATGGATATAAAACTGCGCGTTGACCCACGGGTTATATTATATGAAAAGACCGATGCACGCAGTCTCACACAAAAACATATACCTGAAAAGGTTGATATAATAACTGTAGATGTGTCCTTTATATCGGTAACAAAGATACTTCCCAACGTGGTAAAATTTCTCAAGGATAGTGGTATCATGCTGATCTTAGTAAAACCACAGTTTGAGCTAACACCACAAAAGGTGAAAAAAGGTATTGTAAGGAGTTTTGAAGATAAAGTTCATGCTGTATTGAAAGTTTGCCAAAAGCTTGAAGAGTTAGGCTTTAGCACAGGTGGGGTTATCAAAGCGAAACCCAAAGGAACGAAGGGAAACGAGGAATTTTTTATCCTTGCGGGCAGGCATACACCTCAGTTGGGAGATATAAAGAAGGCTGTGGAAGATGCTGTTAAGGAATCTATTTGAGGAAAATAAGCTGATCGGGAAGAAGGGAGTTTATCCTCTGACTGCGGAAAATCTTCTTCGTGTAGGACTCGCTTTGTGTACACTTCTAAGTATAGAAAAGGATAAAGAAAAACCCACTATGTGCGTTAATGAGCTTAACTTTTTAAGTATGGCTCTAAGTACTGGTTTTATGGCAGGAGGAGGAGACGTATTTACCTTTGAGAAGCAATCTGACGTTTACGTAAAATGTGAGAAGCTTGGACAGGCTGATGCGCTTGTCTTTAATGGACTTGATCCTTCAGATTTTAAAAAGCTTGAATCCATACTCTTTAGCAGGTATAATATGCCCAGAAAGGAAGGTGAGGAGATAGGAAGCATATGGATAGGAAGGGAGAAGCTCTAAAACTATCAAAGGATGTGGAGAGGAGGATCTTAGAATTTGGGACGGAGCTTGATGAGTACTATAGAAGGTTTAGAGAACTTAGGGTTCTTACTGATGAACTTTCCTTTCAGGGTGCCCTTATAAATGTGGAGCATGCCTTCTTTATGGTTGTCCAATCTCTAAATATACTTAAAGAACAGTTAAAGCTTCTTGAAGTGGCGTCAAAGAAGGGGGAGATATACTGATGAGTATAAGGTTCCTTTTACTTGATGAGGAAAGGAAGTTCTTTTCTTTTGTTAGCGATATCTTTGACGTTACCGGACATAAACTCCTCGTAGCCTTGGATGAGCAGAAAGCTAAGGATCTTTTGGATGCAACATCCTTTGACATACTACTTGCCGAAATTAAACACTTTAACTTTTGGTTGGATACGGTAAAGGGAGGAAAGTATCTTATCCCTATATTCCTTTTAGAAAACTATGAGGATGCAGAGAAGTTAAAAGCTTTAGGTTTCACTGATCTCAATTTTGTACTTCTACCTTTTAATCCCCTTGACCTTCTCACAAAGGCTGTATGGCTAAACAGAGAGGAATTTGAGTCTAAGGTACTTTCCTCAATCGGCCCGATGAATCTTCTCCTGCATCTTCTCAGGCGCAGAGCATCTTCCATAATGACTCTTGACAACAATTCTAAAAAGTGCAGTATTTACCTAAGAGATGGTCAAGTGTCTGGAACCACATGTGAGATAGATGATCTTAAGGAAATTTTGTCTTCCACCGATATAAAAATAGAACTCTTTCCTTACACTGGTGAGAACTATCTTGAAGAAGGTTTTGGAGGAAACGAAGAGTTTTTCTCAAAGATCTTTTCACAATACACCTATGCTCCTCAGGAGAAGGTTACAAAAAAGGCTTCCCTTCTTCCAAAGGGTGTTGATTTGACACAACCTGTAGAGCTATATAAAGGGCTTTTTTGGGTAGGTTTATGTGACGATAAGTTTCTCCTCCACTTCAATTCCTACTTGCGCGTATACGAAAAGGAAGATGTAAAAGTTCCGCTTTTGATAAATGCAGGTTCACCCAGAGATTATGTCCAAATAAGGACAAAAATAGAGGAAATTTTAAGTACTACGGACATAATAAAAGCTGTAGTCGTATTAAGTTCATATGAGTATGCCAACAGCATGAGTATGCTTCAGAGCAACCCTAAGCTCCAGATAATAACATCACTCAGTATAGCAAAACAGCTCTATCAGTTGGGTATTCCCACATCCCGTATAAGGGTAGCGGAAAGCTTACCAGATATGAAGCTTAAACTTTCAACAGGTGACACGCTCCGCATCATACCCATACCCTTCGCACCAGAAAAAGGAAGTTTTATGATATACGAAGAAGAGACAGGTTTCCTATTTACTTCCCATATTTTCAGTTCTCTATGCACACCTCAAGAATTTTCCCTTTTTGAAGATCCCAATATAGAGGATGTAACCCTCTATATGGCTCTAAGTATGCCGTGTTCAAGATCCATTTACAAAGCTCTTGACTTTATTGAGGATCTGCGTGTAAGTAAAGTTTTCCCTACTTACGGGAATCCTATAGACGGAGAAACTTTGAAAGAGGTGATAAAAGCCCTCCGAACCACCGATGCAGGTATAGATCTGCCGTCTTTGATGGATGAAGGTTTTTATCTACAGGCTTTAAACAAAGTTCTTGCAAAGCTCAAAGAAGAGATGGCAGAGGGTGAGCTTTTGAGTCTAAAAGCTGAGTTTGAAAAGTACGCCTACCTTGAGGACCTTACCATAAAGGAGGCTCTAGTATCTCCCAGTGCTTTAGTGGGACTTTTCATAGCGAGTATGCAGTATATAGGTGTAGATCCGTACCTTATAAAGCGCACAATTAAAGAGCTATTTTACGAGGGTGTAATAAGCTTTACCATATGATAGGTTTACCTATGCGTTCCCATCTGGGATGTAAAAGGGCTAAAAAGAGCTGTTTGAAACCTGTCAGTATGCTTACGTCAGTGCTCTCAAGGGGAGGGATATCGCCAGAAAAGTAAATCACGAAAGCTTTGCCCACAATGTTTTCCATCGGTACAAAGCCCCAATATCTGCTGTCTTCACTGTTGTCACGGTTATCCCCCATTACGAAGTAATCGTTGGGAGGTACCACTGTAGGAGGTACATCCCTCCTGGGAATCACAGGGTCAACATATAGAGCTATTTTGTGTTTTACGCCGTTGGGAAGCGTTTCCTCGTAAATAAGCTTTTTATTCCCTTCCTCGTATTGCTCACCTATGAGCTTCAACGGTAGAGGCTTTCCGTTTACGTAAACTTGATAATCCTTAACTTCTATAACATCACCAGGCAATCCTATGATCCTCTTTATAAAGTCTATATTGGGATTTACAGGCCACTTAAAAACTACTATGTCCCCCCTTTGAGGCTCTGAGAATCTGTACACAAGCTTGTTTACAAGTATAAAATCTCCAACGAGGAGGGTAGGCTTCATTGAACCTGAAGGTATATTGTAAGCCTGAACCACAAAAGCCCTCAAGAGAAGAACTATTACGATAACAGCTATGAACTCCGTAAGCCAGCTTTTTCTTCTTTCCATTCTCTTAATTTTATCACATCCCTTTTTCTTAGCTGTCCACAAGCTCCGAATATATTGACACCTTTGCTCAACCTCACAAAAGTGGAAATACCATTCTCCCACAAAACCTTTTGAAACTTATAAATGTCTTCTAAACTTGGTCTTTCATAAGGAAGGTCAGGATCGGGATTATAGGGAATCAGGTTCACTTTGAACTTACTTTTATATTTTCCTATGAGGCGAGCGAGAGAGAGGGCATCCTCTTCTTTATCATTTATACCCTTTATAATCACGTATTCAAGCATGATCCTCCTACCTTTTGGATACGGATAGTCTTTCAGTATCTTCATAAGCGTGGATAAGTCGTTGGTTTTTGATATAGGCATAAGAAGTTCTCTTAATTGTTGAGATGGAGCATTTATGGATACAGCCAAATTTACTTCTTTCATAATGGGATCTTCTGACATTCTCTTTATCTGAGCTACAATACCACTCGTAGATACGCTTACTCTTCTCTTTGAGAGATCTATACCCCAAGGACTTACCATGATCTCCACAGCCTTCCTTACATTTTCGTAATTGGCAAGAGGTTCACCCATTCCCATAAACACTACGTTTCTTACCCTCTGGGGCAGTATCTTCATCTGTATATGGAGGAACTGATCAAGTATTTCCTCGGTGCGCAAGTTTCTCACAAGACCATCTATTGCTGTAGCACAGAACTTACAACCAACAGCGCACCCTATCTGCGAGGAAACGCAAAGCGTCAAGTGATCTCTCTCCTTTATGAGAACACTTTCTACAGTATACCCATCTGAAGTTCTAAAGAGATATTTAGTAGAATCTTCAGCCTGTACTTCTTCTTTGAGCTCCAAAGGGTGAACGAAGAAATTTTCTTTCAACAGTTTCCTGTTCTCCTTTGATATGTCCGTCATGTGATCAAAGTCTGTCTGAAACTTTTTGTAGATCCATCCGAGTATCTGTACAGCCCTGTATTTTTCCATACCGAGTTTCGCCAAGCGCTCCCTTAGTTCTTCAAGGTTGTAAGATGTGATATACTCCATCTGTTATAATATATATATATATCTTGAACGGAGGTAAGGTATGGCAGTTGTGGTGAGAATACCCACGCCCCTCAGGAGGATAGCCAATGGACAGGGAGAGGTGCAAGTGGATGCGAAAACTGTCAGGGAAGCCATAGAAAAACTTGAAGAGATGTTTCCCGGTTTTAGAGAGAGGTTAATTGATGAAAAAGGTGAACTCAGAAGATTCGTTAACTTGTATCTTAACGATGAAGATGTGAGATTCTTAAAAGGCATAGATAGTGAGATCAAGGATGGTGACGTACTCTCTATAGTACCTGCTATAGCAGGTGGTTACCTCACGTAGAGCCTTTCAATGCCCAAGAGAATTTCTTCAAAAAGTGTTCTTGCGCTCTCTTCATCTTTCAAGGTTATAGTGATCCTTTCTATACCTCCCGTATAAAGGACTACGTTTTTGCCTCTTAGCTCCATAGTTCTTATGTGAGAGTAAGGTACAGCGTATGTACTGTCTTTAACTTTGTAGATTATGTATCTATCTTCCAAAAGCACTCCGTCATCAAGAAACATGCCCTCAGTTTTTGTAAATTCTTGAGACATTAGGAGTTCCTGCGAAAACTCAAGAGCTTCACCCTCGGATAACACTCCTTTTCTAACAAGATAGAGCAGTATGCTCTCATCCTTATTTTTCTCTTTGAGGAAAGCTTCTATATCCTCTTTACTTATCTTGTTTCTCTTGAGAAGTTCCCTTATTATATCCGCATCTTTCATACCATCCCCGGTGGAATCCTCACAGGATTCCTAAAACCTTCCCCATCATCTTGTAAAAATATGGCGTAAATCCCAAAGGCGTATCTACTCAGTTCTATAACTCTTCCCACTTTTATCCCAGCCTCTTCAAGCATAAGCCCTATCTCCCACTCCGAGTAAACCTCTTCTGGAGGAGGTCCTTTGTCCCTTTCCTCTTTTTTCCAGTCTATTATAGCAAGATAAGCATTTTTCTTAGATACCCTTTTGAGTTCTTTCAAAAACTCAACTGGACTTTGAAGTTCATGAAAGACGAAAGCCATGAAAACAAAATCAACGCTTTCGTTGGGAAGAGGTATGCTGTTTTCCTGGGATTTGACCACTTGTACGTTTTTCAGATCAAGCTTTTCCACTTTGCGCTTTGCGTATTCAACAGCTACCTCTTGTGTATCTATGGCGTAAACTTTTCCATCTTCTCCAACTATTTGTGAGAGGTATGGGAGATAAAACCCTGCACCTGTCCCAACATCAAGTACCTTCATACCCTTTTTGAGTCCAAACTCCTTAAGGACTCTTGCGGGATCAAAAAGATCAAGTCTTGAAGGGTCATCTAACTTTTCAAGCTTAGATGGATCAAATTTATGAGCCATTGCGCTTCACCTCACACGAGATTTAAAAGTTCTCTCAATTTCTTTATCTCATCCCTGAGCTTTGCAGCCTTTTCAAATTCCCATCTTTTTGCACATTCAAGCATCTCCTTTTCCAATTTCTCTATCCTCCGCAGTAGATCATCCTCACTATTTATTCCTTTGGGAATACTTACAGGTATTTTAGCATAATCTAACTCCTCAATGGATAGGAGATCCTTTACGGGTTTTTTTACGCTTTTAGGCGTTATGCCGTGAAGCTCGTTGTAAAGTTTTTGCTTTTCTCTTCTCCTTTTTGTTTCCTCTATGGCTCTTTTCATAGATTCTGTCATCCTATCCGCATAAAGTATAGCTTTTCCGTTTATGTTCCTTGCTGCTCTTCCAATGGTCTGTATAAGAGATGTATAACTTCTTAAAAAGCCCTCTTTATCTGCGTCTAAAATGGCAACAAGAGAAACTTCTGGAAGGTCAAGACCTTCTCTCAAAAGGTTTACACCTACTATCACATCTATGCTCCCTTCCCTTAGATCTTTTATAACCTTTGCCCTCTCTATAGCATCAAGTTCAGAATGCATATATTTAGCCGACACACCTCTCTCTATAAGATAGTCCGCCACATCTTCAGCAAGTCTCTTCGTTGTGGTAAGCACAAGTGCCCTTTCACCCCTTTTTTTCCTTTCCTGCACCTCCTTAAGAAGATCCTCAAGCTGTCCCTTTGTGGGTCTCACTTCCACCTCAGGATCTACAAGTCCAGTAGGTCTAACTATCTGCTCAACTATAACGCCTTTGCTTCTGTTTATTTCCCAATCGCCAGGTGTTGCGGACACGTACACAACCTGATTTATCCTCTCAAGAAACTCCTCAAATTTGAGAGGCCTGTTGTCAAGAGCTGAAGGTAGCCTCCATCCATACTCAACGAGCTTTTCCTTCCTGGATCTGTCCCCGTTATACATAGCCCTTATCTGGGGTAGTGTAACGTGCGATTCGTCAATTATGAGCAAAAAGTCATCTGGAAAGTAATCAAGCAGTGTAAAGGGCGGTTCACCAGGTTTTCTGCCATCAAAGTACCTTGAATAATTCTCTATACCCTTGCAGTGTCCCAATTCCCTTATCATCTCTATGTCATACATAGTTCTCTGATAGAGCCTTCTCGCTTCAAGTTCCTTTCCCTGGGATCTAAACCACTTTACCCTCTGGTCAAGATCTTCCTTTATCTCCTTAAGAGCCTCTTCTATCCTATCCTTAGGTGCTATATAATGTGATGCTGGAAATAAAGTGAAGCTCGTGATCTCTTTTAAAGGTGATCTGTTTAAAACGTCAAGTACAGTTATCCTCTCTATTTCATCATCCCAAAATTCCACCCTGATTATTCTGTCTTCCACGTCGGAAGGTATGACTTCTAAGACGTTCCCCTTTACACTGAAAGTTGCCCTTTTGTATGCGTAATCATTCCTCTCGTAGCCTATTTCAACGAGTTTTCTTAGCAACCTGCTTATACTAACTTTGTCTCCAATGCTAAGCTTGAGCTTCATAGAATAGTAAGTGTCTGGAGATCCAAGTCCGTATATGCATGATACGGAAGCAACCACTATAACATCTCTCCTTTCAAGTACAGATATGGTTGCTGAATGTCTATACCTTTCAAGTACATCGTTGATGGATGCGTCTTTTTCTATATACAGATCCTTTTCTGGTATGTACGCCTCAGGTTGGTAATAATCATAGTAGGATATAAAGTATTCCACAGCGTTATCAGGAAAAAGCTCTTTAAACTCTCTGTAAAGCTGAGCAGCAAGTATCTTGTTGTGGGCTATAACCAGAGTAGGTTTGTTATATTGGGCTATGAGGCAAGCTAAGGTGAAGGTTTTTCCAGTACCAGTAGCTCCCAAAAGCACTTGTTCTTTGACACCTCTTTCAAGGTTGTCAAGCAGTGCGGATATAGCTTTAGGCTGATCTCCTGCAGGTTTGAGATTAGTTTGCAACACAAAACCTTCTTGAACTTTCATACTACCATTATGTTGTGTTGTTAAGAATCTTGACATGATATACATCATAGAAAAGTCCCATACATGAATCTTTATAGTCCCTTGAAAGCCCAAACGCCTTTTCAAGAAGTATAATTGCCTTTATGCCCAGACGTAGGTTTCTTTTTCTTGCCTTACTCAGCATGATTTTTTATTTTGTAGTCCTGTTTAGACTCCTTTATCTGCAAGTTTTTAAAAGGTCCTACTTCGCGGAACTTTCCAAAAGGAACTATCTTAGGTTGAAGGTACTTTATCCTCAGAGAGGTGAGATTCTTGATAGGAATGGGGAAAGGATAGCTTATGACATACCAAAGTACGTGCTTTTTTTGGATCCTCAAAAGCTGGAGGATCCAAACTCTTTGAATGAACTTTTAATTGAACTTAAAAACCTCTTTAACATAGATATCGGAGAGAGCAGTTTAAGAGAGAAGATGAAAGGTTTTGAACCAATTCCCATAAAAACCCTTGAGAACCAAGAGGAAATAGATAAGTTTTACAACAACAGTTATAAACTGCCTGGAGTTTTCATAAACATGATTCCCCAGAGATACTATCCTTACGGAGAAATAACTTCCCACATAACGGGTTATACAGGTTATCCTACCGATGAGGATCTCAAAAAGTATAAGGAAAGAGTACATATGCAGAGTTTGATAGGTAAGTATGGTGCGGAGAGAGCTTTTGATGAATTTTTGTTGGGTTTTACCGGTGGAGAGGAAGTTATGATAAACGCCGTGGGAAAACCTGTAAAAGTCGTGAGAACCATAGTACCCAAGAAAGGGAACACGGTAGTACTTACCGTTGATGTGAGGATTCAGAGAATTCTTTACGAGATTTTCAGTAAGTCGGGACACAAGGCTGGAGGGATTCTTTTAATTCACGCTAAGACAGGTGAAGTTCTTGGAATGCTAAGTTATCCCTGTTTTGATCCGAATGCGCTTTCCGAAAAGTGGCAAGAGTACTTTTCGGATCCCTATAAACCTCTTTTTAATAGGTGCCTTTTTGCTAAGTATCCTCCAGCATCAGTTATAAAACCCGCTTTGGCTGTAGCTCTTCTTGAAAAGGGATTATCTATAAGAGAGGGAGTGGTATGCAATGGCAGATTTGAGCTTGGAAATAGGATCTTTTACTGCTGGAACAGACACGGTCACGGTTGGGAAAACGTGAAAACCGCCATAAGGGATTCATGTGACGTATTTTTTTACAACTACGGTTACTATAAGTTGGGTCAAAAGGGCATAGAAGAGATTTTAAGGGAGTTTTCTTACGGTGAGGGTATTCCTTTTGAACTTCCTTGTGCCAAAGGTTTTATCCCAACACCAGCATGGAAAAGGAAAAGGCTCGGTGATGCATGGTACGGTGGAGATACTGTGAATTTGTCAATAGGTCAAGGTTACATAACAGCTACATTACTTGAGCAAGTACTTATGATGAGTGGTATAGTTAACAATGGTGTCATATACAAACCTACACTTATAAGGGAGGTTAGAGATCCTTCAGGAAGGGTAGTGTGGAAAAATAAAAGGACTATTTACAAAGTGGTGAAGGCTTCACCCGAATACTTCAGCATAGTAAAGGAGGCTTTGAGAGATGTAGTAAAGAGAGGGACAGCGCAGTTAGCTAACTCACACATAGCGGAAATAGCAGGTAAAACCGGCACAGCGCAAGTATCCCCGTTCAGCACGGGAAGAAAACACTTACCTTATCATCTGAGGGATCACGCATGGTTTGTAGGTTTTGCACCATACAGGGATCCAATATTTCTTATAGGCGTTCTAATAGAACACGGAGGATCTGGAGGTGGAACCGCAGCACCGCTGGCAAGGGCGGTTTTGGAACGTATATATATGGAAGGTATAAATAGAGAGTTCATATAATACAAAAGCGAGGTCTTTTACCATCTGCGAAGATAAGTCTGGGAAGAGGAGTAAGTCCATAAGACACCCACTTGTGATGAAGAAGTTTTCCAGGTTAAAGAAGGGTGAGGGATTTTTTATTATCACTTTAAGAATAACTTTATATTGATGGCTGTTGAGGATAAAGAACGATGGGATCAGAGATACTTAAGAGGATGGGAAACACAGCTTCACAAAACGCTTCTTGAGTTTTACCACCTTGCTAAGGTAGGAAAGGCTTTAGAGCTGGCATGTGGTACTGGGGAAAATGCCATATTTTTGGCAAAGGAAGGGTTTGATGTGGACGCCATTGATATATCCTGTGTAGCTATAGAAAAGGCAAGAAGAAGGGCTAAGGATGAAGGGGTTAATGTCAACTTTATGTGTGCGGATCTTGACGATTATGCGCTTCCCCAAAATACTTACAACCTTATAATCAATTTTTATTATCTCAACAGAAAGCTATCGGGACAGATTTTGAGAGCCTTAAAACCTGGTGGCATTCTTATCTTTGAAACTTACAACGAAAGGCATAAAGTGTTGAGAAAGGATTTTAATCCACTGTATCTCCTTAAAGAAGGGGAACTTTTGATCCTTTTTAAAGAACTTGAGGTAATTTATTACGCAGAAAACTTCAACATATCAACTTTTATCGGTATCTTCCTTAATTCCAACACAGGAAGTGTATGACAAGTGTGGTATAATTTTAGGCATGAAAATAGCTTTTTTAAAAACAGGAAATGAAACTGGTGTAAATAGGCATATACTGGCTCTTTTGAAGTACTTTCAGAATAAGGGAGCTCAGGTAAGAGAGTTTGATCTCACTCAAGGGGACATACAGCAAACGGTAAACGAGATACTTGAGTTTTCCCCAGCCTTTTCGTTGGATATTAATTCAACCGGTGTGATAGTAGGTCAGCAAGAACAGAGCAAAGTACCTCTTTGTGATGCCTTTGGCTTCGTACACGTCAGCGTATTCACCGATGAACCCTTACTTTACTTTCCGAGCCTTCTTGATATAAGGCAGGCAAACAACTTTTTGCCTGTTGTATGTGACCTTAAGTACGTGGATAGTTTAAAAGCGCTTGGTATAAATAAGGGTTTGTTTTACATAACGCCCTTTGTGGATGTTGATTTTATGAAAAAACCGCACGGGGAAAAGGATATGGAGGTTGTCTTTTTAGGTCCAGTATCAGATCCGCAGATCCTTGCCCGTCAAGCGATAAGCGGTCTAAAGGATCAACTTATCCCCTTCTTCTTTGAAGTAGGTGAGTTTATGTTTAGAAATCCGGAGATTCCTGTGCTTGTAGCTTCCGAGTACGTACTTTCCATGTTTCACCAAAACTTTCAGGAAGAGATAAACAAGTGGCGCAATGAAAAACCTGAAGAGTATCTACGCTTTCTGAACGATGTATCTATATACGCCACTTCCAAAAAGAGGTGGTACATACTTAGCTTTCTTGAGGGCATAGACCTCAAAATACTTGGTGAGTACCATGGTGAGCTAAAGGAAGGGCATGAAAGTCTACAGATAAGCTCTTACGATGAGTTTCTTGATGTACTTGATAGGACTTATATGGTCATCATGAGCTTTCCATACAGCGTTCCTTCCGGTATAGGTTTTTCGCCATTAGAAGTTAGCTTTATGGGGTGTGCTCCAGTTATAGACTACAGAATGACCCTTCAGGGCTTTTTAACGCCGGGTAATGAGTGCATAGCATACATGCCTCTTGATAGAGCGGATATCGAGGAGAAGATCCTTTATTACCTCGAACATCTTGATGAAGCTCTTACTATAGGTCAATCCGCGAGACAAAAAGTTTTGGAAAAATTTACACCTGAGGATAGAGGAGAGTTTTTGCTGGGTATTTTTGAGCAGATACTTGAGCAAGCTGGAAAAAGCCCTTGAGTTATGTTTCCGGGTTTTGGCACCTTAATAAATGCCTCTTTGATCCTTACTGGTTCCTTTTTCGGCTTGAAGGCTTCAAGGTATATACCTCAAAGTTTAAAGGATGGAGCCATAAACGCCATAGGGCTTTTCACCCTAATGCTCGGTATAAAACTGCTGTATGAGAATAAACCGGAAACCTTGAAAGTGTTCATTCTAATACTTACAGGTTCGGCACTGGGACATATGGTGAGGTTGGAAGAGAGCATTCACAGATTTTTAAAAGATAGGGGAGGCAACTCGGTAAAGGGCTTTGTAACTGCTTGTATACTATTTACCGTAGGACCTATGACCCTCCTGGGATGTATTCTTGAAGGTACTAAGGGAGACAGTACCTTGATCCTTTCAAAAGCCGTTATGGACGGATTTTCTTCTACGATACTTTCTTCATCCTTAGGGAGAGGCGTTCTTTTCTCAGCTTTCTTTGTTTTGCTTTTCCAAGGTATGCTTACAGGACTTGCCTTTTATTTTGGAAGCTTTCTATCTGAGAGTTCAATGTCTAATGCCTTGTTTGTAGGTGGAGGTCTTATGATATTGACGGGCATGAAGATATTTGGTCTTTTAGAGAAAGTAAAAGTACTTAACATCTTTCCTTCACTTGTGATGAGTCTATTTTTTTAAGGATGCGATCCACCCATGTAAACCCTTCTGACAGTATCTTCTTGAAGGAGTTTTTGTACTTCTCCCTGTGCGACGATCTTTCCCAGATCAAGAACGTATCCTCTTTTACACATATTGCTTGCAAGATAAATTTCCTGTTCCACAACGAGCATCGCTAAACCATTTTCTCTGTTTATGTTTGTAAGCGCTTCTCCAAGCCTGTCTACCATATTCGGTGAGAGACCCAAAGAAAGCTCATCTATCATGAGGAGGTGTGGTTCAGACATAAGCGCCCTTCCTATGGAAAGCATTCTCTGATAGCCACCAGAGAGTTCTCCAGCCAGCTTTTTTTTCATGTTGGCAAGCTCTGGAAAGTAGTGATAAACCATCTCAAGGTTTTTCCTTAGTCTCTTTCTATTCGTGTAAGCGCCGAGTATAAGGTTTTCTTCAACACTCATGCTCAGAAAGAGGTTTCTCGTATCGCTTGCAAAGGATATACCGAGCCTTGCCCTTTCGTGAGGAGCAAGATCCGTTATGTCTCTATCGTAAAACCTAACACTACCATTCCAAGGTTTTAACAGCCCGCTCAAAGTCTTCAGGAGGGTACTTTTCCCAGAACCGTTTGAACCAAATATAACTACAGCTTCCTTTTCTTTTACAGTAAGATATACATCATAAAGCACCTGCATATCTGCGTATCCGCAGTTTATACCCTTACACTCCAAGAGAGGAGTATCTCTCTCCAAGATAAGCCCTCCTTACCTTTTCATCACGAAAAGCTCCGTACTTGTCACCATCGTATATTACTCTTCCCTCCGAAAGTACAATAATCCGATCGGCAAGCGGAATGAGCGCACTCAAAACGTGTTCAACCATCACTATACTCAAACCTTCATCTTTCAACTGTTTTATAAGATCAGATATGTCCTTCACAGAAGCGGGATTTAGTCCTGCAAAAATTTCGTCAAGAAGCAGTATTTCCGGTGCGATCGCCAAAGCTCTAGCAAGCTCGAGCCTCTTTTTTTGAGCTAAAGAGAGCCTATCCGAATATCTATCTTTTAGTTTGTATAGACCGGTTTTTTTCAGAATTTCTTGTGTATGTGTCATCCTTCCAGAGTGAAGGCGAGCTATCTTAAGATTTTCCAACACCGTGAGGGAAGGGAACGTTCTCGGATTTTGAAAAGTCCTACCTATACCGAGTCTCGCTCTCACATAGGCTCCAGTTTTTCCTATATCCTTCCCTTTGAAGAGGATCTTACCGCTGTCTTGTTTGAGAAGACCTGAAATTACGTTCAAAAGTGTAGTTTTGCCAGAACCATTGGGACCTATAACTCCTAAGATTTCGCCTCTTTTTATGTGAAAAGAAACGCGATCAAGCACCTTATTACCGCCGAAGGACTTTTCTAAATCGAGTACCTCTAAGAGCTTTTCCATACCGCACCTTTTGGAAAAAATAATATAAGAAGGATTATAGCAGTACCTAAGAGGAGTCCATGTATTTGAGTGAAACTGCTCCAAAGGATTTCAAAGGCAAGCTCAAAGATGAATGACCAGGCGAGAGGTCCAAAGACGGGAGCGCTTATAGATAGTATTAGGACAAAAAACGTCTTGACAGAGAGTAAGGGATCAAAAACTGTAGACGCATCAATATACGTACTCCAAAGAGAAAATACTCCTCCAAGGATTCCAAGATATAAAGTCATCATGATGAGTACTAAAAGTTTATAGGGTAAAGGATTTATACCCATTGTGAGGGATGCTTCCTCATCTTCCTTTATAACCTTCAGCGTTTTTCCAAAGATTGATTTTTCTAAAAGTGCGGTAAGTATAAGAAGGGATAGGAGTATAAATAAAAATAAATAGAAAGTTGTAATATTAGCGCTTTCTGGTACCTTGAGTGCGTAACCTTTTGTACCTCCAGTTATGTTAAGATTTTCCGCAAGCTCCATAAACATGATTTGAAGAGCTAATGTGCCTATGGCAAAGTAATGGCTTTTTAGTCTCAAAATTATGGGCAGAGAGATCACTGCTATGAGGGATGAGATGATCCCGGCAAAAGGTAGGGACACGTAAAGGGGATAGTGCCGGGAGAAGGAAAGGGAGAAGGTATAAGCCCCTATACCGAAAAAAGCTACACCCCCAAAAGCGGGATATCCCAAAAAGTGAAAGAGCAGATTGTGAGCATAAGCGAGGGAAGAAAGTAATAATGCTGAACTTATCACGCGAAGCCAGTAGGGATCTGCAAAAGATGGAAGAAAAACGCCGGCTATAAATAGAGCAAACAAAAATAACCTAAGCATACTTAACTCCTGCAAAACCGCGAGGTTTAAAGAGCAGGAAAACTATGAGAATAAACAAAGACACAACCATCTTCCATTCTTCACCCAGATAGAAACCCGAAAATACCTCCGACAGGGAAAGCAAGAGACTGCCTAAGAGCAGTCCTTGGAGGGTTCCCAAGCCACCAACAACGCACACAAAAAAGGCTTTCAGAGTTATACTCTCAGAATCAAAGGGAGTGAAACCTTGAAGTAGGGCGTAAAAACATCCAGAGAGCATAGCAAGAGCTGTAGCCAAGGATGTGCTTATCGTATAAACATTTCCGGGATTTATACCGCACAGTTGTGCGCCCGTGCGATCAGCGGAAACTGCCCTTATAGCTCTACCCGTCCAAGAAAACCTCAGGTAAACCTCTACAAATAAAATGACTAAAGAGGATATGAGAAATACCGAAAGCTTGTTGTAAGGTAGTATAAAGTCGCGAATAAAAAGGGATTTTGATAAGCTTTGAATCTGCACAGATCTAACATCAGCTTTAAAGATAAGGTTAAGAAGGTTTGTAAAAAGTATATCAAGCCCAAAGGTGAGTATGAGTAAGGTAAAGGGTTCGTAATTCATTAGCCTGTTAATAAAAATGCGCTGAAAAGCCACACCGCCCAGTAGACCTGACAAAAAAACCAAAAGAAAGGCATTAGGGAGATTTACACCTGACTGATAAGCCCAGTAAAACAGGTAAGCTCCAACAAGTACGAACGAGCCGTAAGCTAAGTTTATAATACCCGTCACACCCCACATTAGGGAGAATCCCGAGGAAAGCATACTGTAAAAACCAGCGAGGAGCAAAGTATCAAGTAGAAGCTGAAGTATCATCTCCATTGAGGTTTAGGATAGATGGGTTTTGCCTCCTCAAATGGGTAGACAGTTACCTGTTTACCTCTCTGTATCTGGATAACCGCCATGGGTTTGGTTATTACCCTTCCGGAGGTATCAAAGCTTATCAAACCAAAGAGCGTCTCAATCTTGATCCTTCTGAGAGCATCTCTCACTTTGACCACATCCGTACTTTTAGCCTCCTCAATAGCCTTCTGAAAAACTATGCCTGCGGCGACCGCACCAGCCACATGGTACTCTGGATCCGAACCGAATCTCTCCCTGTAAAACTTTACAAATTCCTGATTGCTTCCAAAAAGTGGATCTCTGTATCTTAAAGCTGGACTCCACTGAACAGGTCCGAATATACCTTCAGCATCCTGCCCGAGAGCTTCAACAAAAGCAGGTAAAGCGGGACCTACAGTAAGTCCTAAAAATTTGGGATTTATTCTAAACTGCTTCAGCTGTTTCACCATCAAAACAGAATCCTGAAAATGTCCTGATCCTATAACTATATCGGGCTTAAGTAACCTGATCTTCTGCATAAGACTTGAAAGATCCTGTACCTGTTTAGGATAGCCTTCGTAAAGCACCACTTCAAGACCCTTCCTTTTAGCATGCTGTAAAGCTCCTTCAGCGGCGTCTTCGGAAAAGATATCCTTCTCGTATAGTATAGCTATCTTTCTCGCACTTTTGTCTAACCTCGTGGCAAGCTCAACGAGATCTCTGCCATAGTCCGGTGCTATGGTATAAAGACCAAAAATATTTCTATATCCCTTTTGGTATATATCGGAAGAGGCACCACCAGCCTGAACCATGATAGCTCCATACTTCTCTACTACAGGTGCTGATGAAAAAACTTGAGCGCTTCCGTATGGTCCGAGGATAAATTTGATGTGATCTTCTACGATGAGCCTCTCTATAAGCCTTGCGGAAGTTACAGGATCGCTTTGGTCATCGTAATACACCAGATCCACTTTGTAATGTTTTCCACCTACCTTTATACCTCCCTGTGCATTGACAGTCTCTTTCCAAATCTCGTAACCGCGCTTTAAAAGCTGTCCTTCTTTAGCGAGCTTGCCAGTAAGAGAGATAGCAGCCCCAAACTTTATAATGTCCTGTCCGACCGCAAAACTTGTGAGCAAAAAAAGGATAGCTAATAATACCCTCATAGGATATAATTTTAAATTCCAAGATCCGAAAAGTACTATAATTTTATATCTAAGGAGGTAAGAAGGCTTATGAGAGTGAAGGGTCCATCTTCCAGGAAGTTTAAAAAGAAGATACTTAAGTTTGCAAAGGGTTTTAGAGGTCAGAAAAAGAACGTTTATAGAAGAGCGAAGGAATACGTATTTAGAGCTTTGCAGTATCAGTACAGGGACAGAAGGCAAAGAAAGAGGCAGTTCAGAAGGCTCTGGATAGCAAGAATTAATGCAGCAGTGAGATTTCACGGTATATCATACAGCAAGTTTATAGCAGGTATGAAGAAGGCAGGTATAGAACTAAATAGAAAGGTACTTGCGGATATGGCTGTAAGAGATCCCGAAGGCTTTGCTCACATAGTTAATAAAGCAAAGGAAGCTTTAAGCTCCGTCTGATGTTAGATCCTATCCAAGTAAGAAAGCGAGCCGAGGAGGAAATAAAAAGAGCCGATAACCTCCAAAGGCTTTTTGAAATAAAAGCTAAGTATCTGGGAAAAGAGGGGCTAATTACTTTAGCCCTCAAAGGTATAAAGGATATACCTCAGGAGAATAGGAAGGAGTATGGCTCTCAGATAAACACGCTGAAGGAGGTGATAGAAAATTTATTGCGAGAAAAAGAAAGCGAGCTTAAGGAGCGTGAGATAAGCAGGAAGCTTAGTCAAGATTGGGTAGATATGTCTATACCTTTAGAGCCTTTGGTAGGTACCTTGCATCCGTTGACCCAAACGCTTTCAAAAATAAAGGAAATATTCGTCAGTATGGGTTTTTCCATTTTTGAAGGTCCGGAATTAGAACTTGAAGCTTACAACTTTGATCTTTTGAACATACCCAAGGAGCATCCAGCGAGGGATATGCAGGATACGTTCTATCTCAACATGGATGGCTACCTATTAAGGACTCATACCTCACCAGCACAGATAAGAGTTATGCTGTCCCAAAAACCACCTATACAAGTCATAGCTCCTGGGAAGGTATACAGAAGGGATGATGATCCTACCCACTCGCCCATGTTCCATCAGGTGGAAGGGCTTGTGGTGAATGAGTACGCTAACTTCAGGCATATGAAGTACACTATAGAAACCTTTCTTAGGACTTTCTTTGAAAAGGAAGTGCCAGTAAGGTTCAGGGCTTCCTACTTTCCCTTCACGGAGCCTTCCGCTGAGGTAGATATAGGTTGTATAATATGCCATGGTATGGGTTGTAGGGTTTGTAAGGGTTCTGGATGGTTGGAGGTTATGGGTTGCGGTATGGTTCACCCATCGGTTCTGGAAAACTGCCAAATAGATACAGATATATATCAAGGCTTTGCCTTTGGTATGGGCGTTGAAAGACTCTCCATGCTTTACTTCGGTATAGATAACATAAGGCTCTTTTATGAAAACGATCTGAGATTCTTGAGACAATTTTTATAATATATGGAGCTTAAGGTAAAGTACAGAGGAAAGGAGAAGATACTGGTCTTTGAAAAAGACAGAGTAAAAGCAAAAGACGTCCTCAATACTCTGAACCTTTCGAGGGAGTTTGCCTTTGTAGTCAAGAACGGTCAAGTGGTTGATGATGATGAACTCTTATCTCCAGATGATGACATTAGAGTGATAAACGCCATATCTGGAGGTGTATCTTGAGAAGGTGCGCAAAGTGTGGTAAAAAGGCACAGGTTTTTCTACCACAGCACAGGTTGTCCCTCTGCGGAAAGCATTATATTGAGTGGTTTGAAAATAGGGTGGAAAGGACAATAAGAGAGTTCAGGATGTTTTCAAGGTGGGATAAGATTTTGGTGGCTGTATCTGGCGGAAAAGATAGTCTATCTCTATGGCAGGCTCTTATAAAGCTCGGTTACGATGCTGATGGTTTCCACATAAATCTTGGAATAGGTAATTATTCAGAAATGTCTAATCAAATAGCTCTAAAGTTTGCATGCAAAGTTGGGAGAACCCTTCATGAATTACATCTTGCAAAAGAAGTTATGCCTGTGCCAGATTTCAGAGATTACGACAAAAGACCGGCATGTTCCCTTTGCGGTACTCTCAAAAGATACTATATGAACAAAGTTGCGAAGGAGTTAGGCTACAGCGTAGTAGCCACAGGACACAATCTTGATGATGAATCAGCTGTTCTATTTTCCAACGCATTAAGTTGGAATATAGAGTACCTTGAAAGGCAGTATCCTGTCCTTCCTGAGGAAAATGGATTCGTAAAAAAGGTAAAACCTCTGTGTAAAGTCTCAGAAAAAGAGAGCGCTCTGTATGCTGTTCTTTCCGGTATAGAGTATGTAGAAGATGAGTGTCCTATGGCACAAGGAGCTACTACTATAGATTACAAGCTTTATCTTTCTCAACTTGAGGAGAAAATGCCCGGTATAAAGCTTAGATTCTACAGTGAGTTTTTAAGAAAGCTGTATCCAATTTTGAAAACACAGGAGCAAAAAGCAAAACTGCAAAAATGTAAAGTTTGCGGAGAGCCTTCTATTAGCGATATATGCAGCGTTTGTAAACTAAAGATAAAAATAAGTTCAAGAAAATATATTCACGATCAGCACGGGGAATAAAAGTGTAGAAAAAATAAGTAAGCTGAGCTGGTGGCTTTGAAACAACTGGAATAGGAGCGAGTATAAAAAAACACCACCTATGTGAGAAGAGAAGTAAAAAAACATAAATCTTCCTATGTATTCTTCTTTTGGATATGTATAATAGAGGTAGGTGCGGAAAAAAACCCAGTAAAAGGCTATGGAACTACCCACCAAAGTTGAAAGAAGGTAAAAGAGTGATGGAAAACCAAGGAGAAAAGGTATAGAGATCATAAGTAGGAGAGTAAGCCTGCCAAAGCGCTTTATGTTTAATCTCTCAAGTAGGAAAGGAGAGATTAATGCAGATAAAAAAGCCGAAAGTAAAGCTACAGCAAAGAGCTTATGTATCTGAGCATCACTCAGCGGAGCTGTATCTTTGAGAACATAGTAAGCCATAGAGGCAAGCACTTCTGCATATTCGCCCATAAGCCAAACGGTAAGCACTTCTGTGATGAATTTGGAAGTTTTTAACTGAAAGACTCTTAGCCTTTTTTGAGGAAGCTCTATCTTTCTTAAAAGTAACATAGAAAATAAAGATACTGAATAGAGAACAGATAAAAGGGGTAAACTCAACTTTTCAAAAAAAAGAAGGATACCCAAAGCGAAAAAACCTGCCGAATAAGATAGTCCAATCAGAGCTTCAAACTTTTCAAACTTGACCGCCAGCACCTCATACCAAAAAAAGAAAGCGGTATGAAAGATAAAGAACAAAAAAATAAGCACGAATGATGCCATAGAATGGGAAAAGCCTATAAGAAGGGAAAGAACAGAAAGCGTAGCCAAATAGAAGCTGTAACTTAAAAAGCCAAAGCGGTAGAGACCCAAAAGCAGTAATGTAAACCCCAGCAAATTGGAAAGTATTATTAGATAACCGTAGGAGCTTGCGCTAAAAAAGGTATGGCTTTTTGATGGAAAATGTATATACATCAAAAAGGATGAAAATATGGTATCTGTAAACTCAAAAAGTATGTATAGGAAAAAAGCTATCATTCTCCCTTATCAACCCCTATCTCTACGATCGCCGTAAATAGAGATCCATCCCTCCTGAAGCTTAAATGTAACCCAAGCCTTTTTGCTATCTCATCAACTATGGTAAGTCCAAGTCCGTAAGACTCACTCTCAAGATGTTTTTCTTCCTCCGTCACATTACTTACAAACATCTTAAGTCTTCCATCCTGCAATTGTCCGCTTACCTTAATCTCTGTATTTTCTTTGGAATAC
>JBEULM010000002.1 GCA_041287335.1 Hydrogenobacter sp. | reverse complement strand
TTACTTACTACCTCTATATTCATTTTTTCCCATCTGCCTAAATGAATGTTGAGTTTAGTAACTAATTCTATTAGAGATATACCTAAAACTTCCTTTGCTCCCTTTATTTCTTTTCCTCCGTACAAGGTGCGTACATAATTATTTAGATGCCACATGAGCTTAAAAGATGGAGCGTTTATGAATATTTCAGAACCATCTTGAAGTTTCGTTAAAGATAGATGATGATGTATAAGGATATAGCCGCATAAATCACAAACTCTTAAACTTGCTGTACAACTCCAAAAGCTATTAGGAAATTCTCCTTTTGACGGACCTAATATACTATTTAATCTTGCATCAAATTTTCTTATTCCATTTATAAATTTTTTAATATTTTCAATGACTTCCGAATTTTGGTCTTGGATATTTTGTAAATTTATTACGTATCCTTCACCACAAATATCACATTTGTTTAAATTTTGAGCTTTTTGAGCTTTAGGTAATGATTCCTTAACAAATTTTTCAAAAGCTAATTCCCATCCTTTTTGAATATAATTTTTGTAGAATTGATTCTTTCCTATTATGCTTATTTTTCTCGTGTTTTTATCAATGTAAAACTTATTAACATCAATTTTAGGGAAGATACAGCTATTAATCTTTACACTACCATCATCCTGCAAAAAGTTCTCTACATTTTCCCCATACTCCTTCAGAACCCTTAAAAAACCTATGACACCTGCATTGTACAGCCAGCTGGAAGGGTATAGAACAATCTCTGGCATAAGCATCCCCCTATTCACTATCATATCACTATCATATTTTAGCATGGAACACAATTTTGTTAACTGCTCAATTGAGAAGGGTTTATAATTTTACCATCCGCCTTTTGGTAAAGTTTGAAGCCTCAGGGCACACATGCATAAGGACGGACTACAGGAGCAGGTTTATATGCTTATCATACACTACATATATTAACAAATCCTTTAAAAACATCTTTCCAGCCGAATGGAGATAATTTCTATAAACCACTATAGAGCCAGCTTGAGGGATAGAGCGTAATAACATTTTCTTTACCCATATTACCCCCTCAATATATATTATAAAGCCTGCTTGAAAAATTTTTGCTTGAAAATTTTTAAAAAAGTGCTATCTTAATAACCAAACAGGCAGCGGTAATCCATGATTAAACTTAGAGAACCCATAATTGCTATAGCAACGCCTTATGGTGAGAGTGCTATAGGCATGTTGAGAATCTCAGGTAGCGGTATACTGGAAAAGGTAAAAAGGTATGTGAGCATAAAGGGTGAGTTAAAGCCGCGTTACGCTCACTTTTTTAGACTTTTGGATGAGGATGGTAAAGTGCTTGACGAGGGTATATTTATATACTACAAGGCACCTGCTTCTTACACCGGTGAGGACATGATAGAGATGTGCCTTCATGGAAATCCCCTTATACTGAAAAGAGCTATTGAGATATTTCTTAGGGAAGGAATTAGACTTGCCGAACCTGGAGAATTTACTAAACGGGCTTTCCTTAATGGAAAAATGGACATCACACAAGCAGAAGCTGTAGCCGATCTTATAAGTGCTAAGACTGACCTTGCAAGGCAGGTGGCTTTGCGACAGCTTAGTGGAGAACTTTCTAACTATATAGCACCCCTTAGGGAAAAACTCCTTGACCTTTTGGCATACGTGGAAGCTGATATAGAGTTTTCTGAACAGGACATTCCTACCATTACCAATAAAGAGATGTTAAGTATATTGGAGAATATACGGGAAAATATAGAAGGTTTAGTGTCAACTGTTAAGATGGGTGAATATATAAGAAGGGGTATAAATTTAGCCATAGTGGGCAAACCGAATGTGGGAAAGTCCTCTTTGTTTAATGCTTTGCTCGGTAAGAACAGAGCCATAGTTACTGATATACCGGGAACTACGAGGGATTTCCTTCAGGAGCAAATGCACATGGAAGGCATACCAATAAATCTCGTGGATACAGCAGGTATAAGGGAAACGCATGACCATGTGGAGAAAATAGGTATCCAAAAGAGTATAGAAAATATAGAGTCTGCTGATCTCGTACTTTTTGTAGTGGACTGCTCTAAACCTCTTGAAAAGGATGACTGGGATGTGTATAATTTAGTTAAGAAGAAAGATCATATAAAAGTGTTGAATAAAATGGACCTGGGAAGAGATCCATCTGTGATAAAGATCTTTTCAGATGGTATATGCGTTAGCGCTAAAACTGGAGAGGGGATAGAAAGGTTAAGGAAGGTTATGCTTGAAAAGGTAGGTGTTTTTGGCTATGATAGTATGAAAGTTTACGTATCAACACGTCATGCAGATCTTCTGACTAAATCTTTGAAAGTTATAAGACCACTTATAAATAAACTTGGGCGTGAGGAGATTTCAACGGAAATACTCGCACTGGAACTAAGGGAGGCTCTCAATTACCTTGACGAAATCGTGGGTGCGATAACTACAGAAGACATGTTGAATGCTATCTTCTCAAGATTTTGCATAGGAAAATAAAGGAGGTTAATTATGGAACAGGAAACACAAACAACGCAAGAAAAAAAGATTTACTCATATGAGGAGCTTAGAAAGATGTCCTTAGGAGAGCTTCAAAAGTTGGGAAGGGAGCTTGATCTTTCCAGAGTAACAGGTTTGAGAAAAGAGGAACTTATAGAAAAGATCCTCACGACTCAGGCAAAAGAGGAAGGGCTTAACTTTGTCAAAGGTGTTCTTGAGATATTGCCGGAAAGCTACGGCTTTATCAGAAGTTCTGAAAACAATTATATGCCGAGTTCTACAGATGTTTACGTCTCTCCGTCCCAGATAAAAAAGTTTGGGCTGAGAACCGGTGATACCATTATAGGTTTTGCAAGACCACCACAGGAGAAAGAGAAGTACCAAGCCCTTATAAAGATAGAATCAGTTAACGGTTTACCTCCAGAACCTGAAATATTAAAATCGAGACCAGTATTTGAAAAGTTAACACCTTATCACCCTACGGAAAGGTTCAATTTAGAAACGTCACCAACAGAGCTATCCACAAGGGTCATAAGCCTTCTCACACCTATAGGAAAGGGGCAGAGAGGTCTTATAGTGGCACCTCCAAAAGCTGGAAAAACTGTTCTGCTTCAGAAAATAGCAAGAGCGCTAATCCAAAATCATCCGGAAGTTCACCTGATTATACTGCTCATTGACGAAAGACCTGAAGAAGTTACTGAGATGAGGAGGATAGTGGGTGAAGGTGCCGAAGTGGTAGCTTCCACTTTTGACGAACCTCCGGAGAGACACATGCAGGTTGCCGAGCTTGTTGTAGAAAAGGCGAAAAGGCTTGTTGAACTAAAACAGGATGTGGTTATACTCCTTGACTCTATGACGAGGTTTGGGAGAGCATCTAATGCTGTAACACCACCTACTGGAAGGGTGTTGACTGGAGGGATAGAAGCAACTGCCCTTCAAAGACCTAAAAAGTTTTTCGGTGCTGCGAGGAATATAGAAGAAGGGGGATCTCTCACCATAATAGCTACAGCTCTTATTGAAACGGGTTCTAAGATGGACGATGTTATATACGAAGAGTTCAAAGGTACAGGTAATATGGAAATACACTTAGATAGGAGACTCATGGAGAGAAGGATATTCCCGGCTATAAACATAGAAAAGTCCGGTACGAGAAAGGAAGAGCTTTTACTTGAAGAGTGGGAACTTCAAAGGGTATGGGTACTCAGGAAATTTCTTGCAACGATGGACGCTATTGAAGCTATGGAGTTTCTCCTTGATAAGCTTAAGAAATTTAAGACAAATAAAGATTTCCTTAAGGCTATGCATTCCTGATGAACCTGCTTGAGTATCAAAAAGGCTTAGAAAATAGAGAGATAAAACCTTTGAATATAGTGCAGTCGGAAGATGAATACGTTTTGAAAACCTTTACAGATAAACTTTCATCCCTTTATGAGGTAAAACTCTTGTGGGGTGACGAATTAGAACGAAAATCCTTTTTCTCCATGCTTACCGAAGGTGAAATGTTTACGAGAAAAAAGAAGGTATTTGTGGTGAAAAAAGGGGAGGAATTTCTCAAGAGCGTTAAAGATGGCGCTTACTTTGTATCCTTAGCAAAAAAGCTCAATAAGGTGAGTGTATTTTTCGTAATTTCAGAAAAAATCAATAAATCTCAGCTTGAGAAGGAACCGCTAAAGACCATACTCAGCATAGGTGACTTTCTTGAAGCAAAAAGCCCTGACAAAAGAAAGGTAAGGGAGCTTGTTAAAAGTAGATTTGTGAAGGAAGGAAGGGACATAGATGAGTCTGCCCTTGAGTATCTACTTGAGATCACATCTTACAATCTTGTAGAGTTGAAGAACGAGGTTGACAAACTCCTCCTTTACAAAGAAGGGAAAATAACGCTTGAAGATGTAAAAAGTGTCTGTTTTTCAAGTGCAGAATATACAATCTTTGACTTTATAAATGCTTTTTACACCAAAGACATGGAAAAGTCCCTTGTATACCTTTCTTCCCTGCTAAAATCAGGCATATCTCCTTTGCAAATACAGGCAATCCTAATAAATTACTCTATAAGACTCTTTGTAGCCTTTACCAGCGCAAGAGATCAGACCGATAAAGATAAGATCTTTACGGAACTAAGCTTAAACAATCCATACCTGAGGCATAGTTTTAAGATTTATATGGAGAAATTTACAGCAATGGAGGTGAAAAACCTAATTTTAAAGCTCCATACTCTTGATATAGCAGAAAAAGTATATTTTGCTGATCCTCAAGAAAGCTTGAAGAATTTTGTGATAGAATACCTTAGGTATGCGGGAAGCTAAGGTAAAGAGAGAAACAAAGGAAACGAGCATAGAAGTTTACATAAATCTTGACGGTACAGGCTCTTACGAAGTTAAAACGCCCGTAGGCTTTATTAATCACATGATTGAAACCTTTTCCAAACACTCAGGCTTTGATTTGAGAGTCTATGCGGACGGAGATGTGCATGTTTCACATCACCATACGGTGGAGGACATAGGAATAGTTATAGGTGACGCTTTTGAAAAAGCTCTGAGCGATAAGAAGGGTATAAGTAGGTTTGGTTACAGCGTCATACCTATGGACGAGGCTTTGGTTTTGAGCAGTATGGATATATCTGGAAGACCTCTATTCTTTTATGAAGACTTGGGTCTTAGGGGTAAGATAACGGATTTTGACTTTGAACTCATATGGGAATTTTTCAAGGGTTTTGCTATAGCATCCAAAAGTACACTTCATATAAGGGTTATAAGCGGTAAAATACTTCACCACGTAGCAGAAGCCTGCTTTAAATCCTTTGCGAGAACTGTCAGAGACGCCGTATCCTTAAGCGGTACTCAAATACCTTCTACAAAGGGAATTATATAGGAGGTGTTGACATGCACAAGGAATTTACATCTCAAGAGATAAAGGCTGTCTTGGGTATAACCTTTGCTGTAGCAGTTAGGATGCTCGGTCTTTTTTTACTTTTACCCGTCTTATCACCATACCTGAAAACTCTTGAAGGTGCTTCTCCTCAGCTTATAGGTCTTGCCATAGGGATATACGGCTTCGCACAAGCCTTTTTGCAGATACCTTTTGGATACCTCTCTGATAAGTACGGTAGAAAGCCTATTATAGTTTTTGGAATGATCACTTACATAATTGGCAGTCTTATGGGTGGGCTTGCTACCAACATATGGAGTATGGTAGTGGCAAGGTTCGTGCAGGGTTTTGGTGCTGTATCTTCCGCAATGATCGCTTTAGCCGCAGATCTGACAAGGGAAGAGGTGAGAACGAGAGCTTTTGCCCACATAGGTGCATCCATAGGTATAGTCTTTGCTTTGAGTATAACCCTTGCTCCCGTACTCGCAGGATACATAGGTGTCCCCTCTCTGTTTTTTCTAACTGCCTTTCTTAGCCTGCTGGCAACCTTATACTTAGCTTTTTTCATACCAGAACCTAAAGTCCACGCTCAAGACAGGGAGATAAAACCATCTTTACGGAACTTCGCTATACTGCTCACAGATAAGAATCAGCTCATGCTTAATTTCTCCATAGGTATACTTCACGCTTTCTTAGTTTCCATATTCACGGTTATACCGTACGAATTCGTTTACACCTATGATTTCCCCAAGCCTAAGCATTGGGAAGTTTATCTGCCCGCAGTTTTGATATCCTTGATAATAATGGTACCTTCCACCATAGTGGCGGAAAAAAGGGGTAAGTTTAGAGAAGTTTTTATTTTAGGTATACTTTCCATACTTGTAGGCTTTTTATTTCATGACCTTGTGAAGGGTTTTTGGGGAAGCGTACTTCTGGTACTTTTCTTTTTTATAGGTTTTCACCTGCTTGAACCTATAATACCTTCCCTTCTTACCAAGCTAACGCACAGGGATCTCAGGGGTCTGTCTTTGGGATTTTTCAACACGAACCAGTTTCTCGGAGCCTTTGTAGGAGGTCTTTGGGGTGGACTTACCCTTAAGTATGGTATCCAGTATCTACTTGTGTCTGCAGTCATCGTGTGTGTGCTCTGGTCTGTTTTCACTTATCTGTGGTTCAGTAGCCTCTATTCAGAAGGTAAGCTCGGCAATAGCAGTCTTTAGCTTAGTTTTACAAGAGGTACAGAAGTTTTTACTTTTGTGATCCGTATCGTCAATGGAGTTTGAGAAACTCATAACGCATCTACGATCGGGACAATGTCCAAGACCGAAGGTGTGTCCAAGTTCATGATTCACCTCTTTGAAAACCCTTTCAAAGAAAAGGCGTTCATCGCGCGAAAATAGTCTAAAAGTGCTTACTATAGCTTCTCTACCTTGGATCTTTGCAAGCCCAAACACGAAGTTAAAGCCTTCCGCATACATATCCCAACTTATCAAAGCCAAGATCTTCAGAAGTTCTGGATAGTTCAAGGTTGAAAGATAGTCAAGGATCTTTTCTCCTACGTACTGCTTCCTTTCATGATCGTAGGCATGTTTCAAAGGGGATGCCACAGAGGATAATCTCACCTCAAAACCGAAAGTTTCCTTCACATTCTTGGCAATTCCAAAAAGCAATCTCTTTTCTATATTTCCGAAAGTCACAAGATATATGTACATATTTACATGCCTTCTTCCCTTTTTGCTACCTCTATCTGTCTGAGTACTTCTTCTTTTGCTGTTCCTCCGTAGGTTCTCCTTCTGTCTGCAACCACTTTTGGATCAAGTAAGCTCAAGGCATCTTCATCAAATAGGGGAGAAAAATCTCTTAGTTCCTCAAGCTTTATATCCCCTAAGCTCCTGTTTTCTGACAAAAGGTAAGCTATCAGATTCCCTACTACCCTGTGAGCTTCCCTGAAAGGCAAACCCTTCATTACGAGATAGTTGGCAAGATCTGTAGCGATGATGGGATCACCAAAGGGAGGTGTCATATTTTCAACCCTTAAACTCAAACCATCAAGAACTAAAT
This sequence comes from Hydrogenobacter sp., assembly GCA_041287335.1. Lineage (NCBI taxonomy): Bacteria > Pseudomonadati > Aquificota > Aquificia > Aquificales > Aquificaceae > Hydrogenobacter > Hydrogenobacter sp. The sequence goes on along the minus strand of JBEULM010000002.1, from coordinate 11,261 downwards.
TCATAGCCTCTATACAAGCCTTTACCGTATCAATACTATCAAATAGAGGTTCTTTGTCCTCCTGAAGATCCCTGTTGTAAGCTGTGGGAAGACCTTTCAGGGAGGTAAGCAAAGAGAGGAGATTTCCGTAAAGCCTTCCCGTTTTTCCTCTTATCAGCTCAAGTACATCAGGGTTTTTCTTTTGTGGCATTATAGAACTTCCCGTGCATAGCCTATCTGGAAGCTCTACGAATCCGAACTCTTGTGTTGACCATAGTATAAGATCTTCGGAAAGCCTTGACAGATGCATGCCAACAACCGCACAGGCGTAGAGAGTATCAAGCACATAATCCCTATCGGATGTAGCTTGCAATGAGTTTCTAACCAAAGCCCTGAAATTTAGCTCCTTAGCTGTAAAAAATCTATTCAGCGGAAAGTCAACACCTGCAACCGCTCCAGAACCCAAAGGTAGAAAATCGGTCATTCTATATGCATAACAAAATCTCAGTTCATCACCCAAAAACATCTCCCTGTAAGCTAAAAAGTAATGGGAAAGTCTTATCGGCTGTGCCCTCTGCAAGTGTGTGTAAGCTGGCATAATAACATCTACCGAGTTTTCCGCAAGTTTGACGAGCTTCTTTCTGAGATCTTTCAAAAGCATTATACACTCTTTTATCTCCTTTTTTATGTAAAGTTTTTCGTCAGTGGCAATCTGATCGTTCCTTGACCTACCAGTGTGGAGTTTTCCTCCGACTTCTCCAGATCTTCTTATAAGTTCAGCCTCTATATTCATATGTACATCCTCAAGCTCCTCACTGAAAACGAATCTTCCTTCCTGTATTTCCCTTTTTATATCTTCAAGAACGTTTTGAAGAGTTAGCATCTCCTCTTGTGTAAGTATGCCTGCTTCGTAGAGTGTTTTTATGTGTGCCAAACTCTGTGTTATGTCCTCAAGTGCGAGCCTTTTGTCAAAACTCACCGATTGGGTAAACTTTTCTACAAATTCCTGCGTTTTTTCTTTGAATCTTCCTTCCCAAGGTTTTCGCATTTTAAATATTATAAAAACTCTGAGATTTAAACTATTGTTATTATTCGCTTCATTTTTTAAAACAGTCTGAAACTCTTGACAAAGGTTTTTCTGTGTGGTATTATTTAAGGCATCAAATCCTTCAAAGGAGGGTAAGAACATGAGGAAGAGCCTTTTGGCAATGGCAGCCCTGATGGGAGCAGCGGTATTGCCTTCTCAGGCAGCGGTTATAAGGGTTGATGAAGACACCTTTGCCAACATGGGGCTAAAGCTCCAAATATGGGCACAAAGGCTTGGCAAAACTACCCCAGGCGGTAAGGATCTGACGGACTTCTCCATCAACAACGCCAGGATCTACTTCAGCGGTCAGGTCAACAAGATGGTCCAGTTTGGTGCAAACCTGGACTTTGCGGTTCATGACCTTGGCGTTACTGGTAGAGGAACACATCAAGGTACGAGAGCCTCAAGGGTAAATGATGCCTTTATCAATCTCAGACCTATGGAAGAGGTCCAGCTTATGGCAGGTCTTTACAGACTTCCCTTCAGCAGGGCATCTCTGACTGACAGCTATACTTATGTGATACCTACAGGCTATGGCTACAGCACCAGAGGTAACTTCTTTACACCCTTCACCATAGGTTCTGACATTGCCAACGCTTACAGGGATGCGGGTGTAACCCTCTGGGGTAACATAGCCGATGGGATGCTCAAGTATCAACTCGGTGTTTTTGACGGAAGGTGGGACCACGCATCCGGAGCTTTGGGTGTAAAGGACAATCTTGCTTTTGCTGGAAGGATACAGTTTACACCCACCATGCTTGGCTTTAAGGGTGAAAAAGGCTTTACCCTCGCAGATACATACCTCGGAAAGCAAAACGTCCTGACCATAGGTCTCGGTTACAACTCCCAAAAGTGGGATGATGGTGCAGGAAACTCCGGTACCGCAAAAGCCTGGACCGTTGACGCTATGTGGGAGCAAAAGTTCGGTGACATAGTTCCTAACCTACAGCTTGGCTATCAGGATAACAAGGATATGCCCGCAGGTACGCCTATAGGCACTGCAAAGACGAAAAATAAAGTTTGGTACGCGCAAGCTCAGCTTCTCTACGATCAAGTAGTTGGTTTAGGGAAACCTGCTCTTGCTGTAAGGTACGAAAAGCAAGATGACAAGAGTGCTGCAAATAGGGACACTGACAGAACAGGTGTATTCCTCAACTACTACATAAAGGGTCAAGATGCCAAAATCCAGCTTGGTGCTGACGTTGTAAGTCTCAAAAATAAAGCTCCAAACGAGAAGAATTACACCGACTGGACGCTTGCCCTTCAAACCCAGTTCTAAGCTCTCATAAAAGTTCAGCCCCGCCCTCTGCGGGGTTTTTTATTTAATGAAAACAGTATCAACAAGCACTATCAAAAGGAAGATTATGCTCACATACCCATTTATTGTAAAGAAGGCTTTATTGATTTTAGAAAGATCTGAAGGCTTCACAAGCGAGTGTTCGTAAAACAAAAAACCGGCGAGCGTCAAAATTCCCAAAAAGTAAAATGAGCCAAGTTTTTGAGAAACGAATCCTAAAGCTATCAAAGAGGATAGTGTTACGAGGTGAAATAATCTTGAAAGGATTATGGCACCACTTATGCCAAGTTTGACAGCTACAGACTTTACTCCATAAATCTTATCAAACTCATAATCCTGAAGTGAGTAAAGAATGTCAAAGCCTGCAACCCAAAAAGCCATAGCTGTACCGAGAAGGATAGACAGAAAGGACACCCTTTCATTAAGAGCAATATCCACACCTAAGGGTATTAAAAAGTAAACCACACCAAGGATGAGATGAGGAAAGTTCGTAAACCTCTTTGAGTAAGGATAGATCCAAAGAAGGAAGAGTACCAGAGGAGAAAGTAAAAAGGCATAAAGGTTTATAAAGAGTGTGGAGATTAAAAAGATAGTGCTGGAAATGATTATCAAAGCGAGTATTTCATGTCTTTTGACCTTACCTGTGACATGTACCCAGTTTTTAGTTCTGGGGTTTTTCTCATCTATGGGTAGGTCTATGAACCTGTTAATAGCCATTCCGGCACTTCTTGCACTCACCAAGGCTATTATTATCCAAAAGATCTTCCAAAAACCTGGAAAGGATTCGTAGAGCAAGAGCAGAGAAGCTAAAGCAAATGGAAGCGCAAAGATGGTGTGTTCAAACTTTATGAGCTGTGCGTAATCCATAAGCTTGTCTTTTAAACTCATAGAAATATTTTATAGGCATTAGAGCGTATGACACACTTTGAGATAGATCCTCCCTACGATGAATTAGCTGAAAGGGCAGTGCTTGGAGCCATGATCTTAGACCCTGAGGTCATTCCTCAGGTTCTTGAGTATCTGAGAGAGGAAGACTTTTACATAGATAATCACAGATTGCTTTTCTCTCTATTATACAAACTGTGGGAAGACAAAGGTAAAGACTGGGATGATATTGTTCTTAGAGAGTACATAAACAGGTATGGACTCAAAGATAAGATAGATATGTCTTTCATATACGCTCTGGTGGATGAAGCTGCAAAGGGAGCGCTTTTGCAAGAGGCTATAAACCTCGTAAAAGAAAAGTCCGGACTTAGGAGCTTAATGGATCTGTCTTTTAACACACTAAGGGGTATAAAAGAAGAACCTGACTTTAACAGACTTCTTGACTTGATTACCCATCGCGTGCTTGAAATATCTGAAAAACAGACGATAAGTCATTACCATCACATAAGGGAGGTGGCGAGTAAGGTAATAGACATTATAGAAAAACATAGGAAGGAAGAAAGACTCATCACAGGTAGAGCTACGGGCTTTTTGGATCTTGATATTCTCACTACGGGTTTGCATCCTTCGGATCTTGTGATCGTAGCAGCAAGACCGGGTATGGGTAAAAGCAGTTTTATGCTCTCCATGGCTATAAATATGGCTATGGAAGAGAAAGTCCCCGTTATTATATATTCCCTTGAGATGAGCAAGGAACAACTCACCATGAGAGCGCTTTCTATGCTCTCGGGTGTTCCCCTTCAGAATATGAGAAGGGGCTTTATCAAAGAGGAGGAAAGAAGCAGACTCATAGGCTCTGCCCTTGAGCTTTCTCGCTGTGAAATATACATAGATGATACGCCAACCCTTTCAACTACAGACCTGAGAATAAAAACCAGAAAACTCAAAAAGGAAAGAGGTGTACAGGTAGCCTTTATAGATTACCTTCAACTGCTCAGACCCCCAGTTAGAAAGTCCTCAAGACAGGAAGAGGTAGCTGAAATCTCAAGGAATCTCAAAGCTTTAGCAAAAGAACTATCTATACCTGTTGTAGCCTTGGCACAGCTCTCTCGTCAAGTGGAACACAGATCAGACAAAAGACCACAATTGGCAGATCTGAGGGAATGCCTTTCTGGAGATACTATCATAATAGATGCAAAGACAGGCATATCCTATACCATAGAGGAATTATACAAGACTGGTAGAAGTGTAGAGGTTTATTCCCTTGACCTAAACACCTTGAAGATTGTATCAAAGCCCGTGGAAAAGGTAGTATTCTCTGGCTATAAGGAGGTGTATGAGTTAAGGACGAGGAGTGGAAGGTCTATAAAGGCTTCTAACAACCATCCCTTCCTTACCCCTTTTGGATGGAAAGAGCTTAAAGATATACAAGTGGGTGATTATATAGCTGTGTCAGAGAGATATCCAAAGCTCGAAATTATTTCTGAACATCCTGAAGAACTGTGTTGGTTCATTGGAAAGGAAAAAGGTATTAAGAAAATGTCTGAGGAAGTTCTTTATGAAGTGACTTGTATTCTTGAAGATAAAGATTTAGAAACAATCGCTTTATCAGAAATATTCTTTGATGAGGTGGTTGAAATAAGACTTGTAGGCTTAGAACCCACCTATGATTTAGTCATTCCAGAAACTCATAACTTCGTAGCAAACCACATAATAGTGCATAACAGTGGTCAGATTGAGCAGGACGCAGACCTAATAATCTTCATACACAGACCCGAGTACTACAAAAGAAATCCACCACCGGAAGAGCAAGGTATTGCGGAGATAATTGTTGCAAAGCAAAGGCAAGGCCCAACCGGTATCATTAAAGTAGCCTTTATGAAAGATACCGCAAGCTTTAAATCCCTTGAGTCTTCACATATGCAGAAGATAGAAAGCTACGAACCAGATCTTGAGGATTTTTCGGAAGAAGATTACGACCTTGACTTTTAAATAATCTCCACTTATGTGTAATTAAGAAACTTTAATAGTATCTGAGGTAGGTATACACTATATTAAACCCATAAGGAGGTGGGAACATGTTGGAGCTTGTACTTACGAAGGATAAACTCAATCAGAGAGAAAAGCTCGCCTTTTTTAGGAGTATGTTAAAGGCTGAGATGGACGTGCTTAACGAATACTGTGTTGATAGCGGTATCCCAAAAAGATATCGTATAGAGCTGTGCCACCTTCACAACATAAAAAAGGTGAATATAGCGAGATTGCTGAGTATAATAGAGTTTTATGACCCTGACTTTATAAAAGTCCTTGCAGTTACAGATCCAAGGGTGAGGACTTTTTTAGGCTATTATTTTGAGTTTCTAAAAACTAATCCTTATGGATACGAAGCTGTAGAACCCCAAAATCTCTTTGGAAATTGGGATTTTATAAAGTACAAACTTAGGATACTATTTCCAGAACTGACTATTGAGGAAATAGAGAAGTTCAAGTTTAAAAGGAAGGAGTTCATTGAGTATGTAAAGGGAAAACTTGGAGAAACTGAGGAGGTCATAGAATCTAAACTCAACAAAGCTACTTGGTACGAATCTGTACCTTACCTTGAGCTTGAAGAGGAAATGGCAAGAGAGTGGCATCCTGAACCTATTATGACGGAGGAAGATTGGGCTTTTATAAAGAGACACATAAAGGGTAGGAAGAACATCTTCATAAAGGAGGGAGGAGGTGAAAGATTCGTGTACGTGGATGTGGACATACCAGATGAGGAGCTTGATAGATACAAGAAAGATAGGGATGGACTAAAAAGACTGCTTATGCATAAGTATAACATAGATGAGAGCGGGGCAGAACAGATACTCAGGAAAGCCGGTTGGGAATCGGACACTTACCACATAATACCTCCCGTACATACTGACGTGATACTCAATTACGGAGAGCTTGAGAAGGCTGTAAAGAAAGAACTGGAAGAGGAAGAAAGGGGAGTGAACTATTATGAGCTTGCCAACTTTATAAGGTACCTGGGGGGTCTTGAACTTGAACAGTTAAATTACTACGAGCTTATCTACGATAAGGTAGAACAACAGGTACAGGACAAGATTGATGTGATAGTAAGAACGCAAAGGAGAATTCTTGGAAAGATGTTTGGTATATTCTATACAGTTGATCCCCTCATGGCTGAAGCCATAATAACCATAAATCCAGAAAGGATGGATTTCCTGAAAGGTCTTGCAGTTAAAGAAACTGTAAGAGGGAAAGAATTTAAGCTTTACAGTAACCAAGCAGCGTGGAAGATAGTAAAAGAAAGGATAGTTTCAAGATTTCCAGAAGTGAGCCAGGAGGAGATCGAAAGCTTCAAAGGAAAGAGAGAAGCTTTCATCAAGTATCTCGCAGAAAAGACACGTAAGCTTGAACAAGTCGTAGATAAAGCTCTTGAAGAATGCGGATGGACAAAGGATGAAGAAATACCCGCTTTCCTAAGACAGATAGGACCGTAAGTTATGTTCTTCTGAGAGCCTCTATGCTATTTCCTAAGGCTTGATATATTTCAAGTGTAGCTCTGGATCTGTTTAGGGTATAAAAGTGAAGTCCTGGAGCGCCATTCCTCAGGAGATCCTCGCACTGCCTTATGGCAAACTCTATACCTATTTTAGTTGTTTCTTCCTGATCATCCGCATAGGGTTCGAGTCTCCTTATTAGATCGTCGGGTATTGTAGCACCGCACATAGAGGCGAATCTGCTTACCTGTCTAAAGTTCGTTATGGGCATTATACCAGGTACTATGGGTATACTCACCCCTTCCTTGTAACACATGTCAAGAAACTCATAGTAGTAATCGTTTATAAAAAACATCTGCGTTATAGAAAAGTCGGCACCTTCCATCACTTTCTTTTTAAAGTATCTTATCTCCCATTCCATATTTGGGGATTCTGGATGTCCTTCCGGATAAGAGGCTACACCTATAGAAAAATAATCGCCAAAGTTACTTCTTATCAGTCTTACAAGTTCGTCAGCGTGTTTGCAGGCACCATTTGGAGGCTTAAAGTCAGGTATATTGGTGGGAATGTCTCCTCTCAGAGCTAATATATTTTCTATACCGATTTTTCTGTATTCGTTGAGTATGTCTAAAATCTCTTCCTTTGAATGGGCTATACACGTTAGGTGTGCCATAACGGTCAGGTGAGTTTCTTTGTGTATCTTTTCTACTATTCTCCTAGTCTTATCTCGTGTACTTCCCCCTGCCCCGTACGTGACTGAAACAAATGTAGGTGATATGTGTTCAAGACTCTTTATGGTAGAAAAAAGATCCCTTTCGCCTTCTTCGGTTTTTGGTGGGAAGAACTCAAAGGATATGCTAAAGGTTCCCCGTTTGAGTATCTCTCCTATTTTCAACGAATACCTCCATAAGCTTTATAATCTTCATTTTGCAAGGTGCGGGTGATTTTAAAAATATACTCAGAGCGTTTATGAGTTTTTCAAGTTCATTCCCATGCTTTTGAGCAAACTGGTGAAGATAATCTAAAGAATGTTCTACCTCCGCGATTAGAACTTTCTCCTTGAGTATGTGGTCCAAATCTTTACCTTCTGAAAAAGCTCTCAGTATCTTTATGATCTTACTTATGAGATCATCTCTCGTTTTTGCCCATTTTAGATCCGTATACTCCGTTATCACTTTATAAAAGGTCTCCAGCGTATCTTGCATTCACTTGCTGAGTTCCTGCAGATCCTTTATGAGCTGATCCACATCTATTGCCGGCATAGTGAGTGTTCTTATTGTCCCCCTTGAGCCAAGTTCAATAGCCATCTTGACTACCGTGTCGTTGTCTGGCGCTTCGAGTATGTTCACGAAGTCATACGGACCCATGACAGCATATTGAGCGATGAGCTTAACCCCAAAGCGCTCCATAACCTCCCTGTCTACTTCCTTTATCCTTTCGGGTCTGTGCTTTAATGTCTTCATACCTTCATCCGTCAAGGTTGTAAGCATCACAAACAGTGCCATCTTTTTTACCTCCCTTCTAAATATTTTAATTCTCTTGTCGGCAAAGATCAAAAAACTCTTGACTTATGATAAAAATCAGTTTAAATTATTGTTAAGTTATCGTTAATATAACTTAGGAGGTGCGTAGTATGGATGTGTTGGGTTTTTATCCCATGTGGTACGTACCGACAGTAGGAAGTGCAACTGTCATAGCCATCATAGCCACCATTCACGTTATGGCATCCCATACTTCCGTAGGTGGGTCCATACTTCTTGCTTATCTTGCCACCAAGGCATACAGAGAGAACCAACCCCAGATATATGAGTACATAAAGAAGTACCTTCTGGGGCTTCTTATTTTTTCCTACGTATCTGGCTCCATAACTGGTCCGGGTATATGGTTTTCAGCAACTGTGGCAAACCCCAGAGGAATTTCGGCTCTAATTCACAACTTCGTGTGGGTCTGGGCTGCAGAGTGGGTCTGGTTCATAGCTGAGGTCACCTTAGTTTACATACTCTTTTACACGCTTGGGAAAATAGACCAGAGGAGCTGGTTGAGACTCGTCTGGACCTTTGCCATAGGCTCGTGGGCTACCATGTATATCATAGTAGGCATATTGTCCTTTATGCTCTCGCCAGGACACGAGAAATGGTTTGAGACAGGCAATATACTTGATGCCTTTTATAACAAGAACTATTTTCCGCATCTACTTGAGAGAACATCCTTTATGTTTGCCATAGCGGGTACTGTAGGACTTGCCATAGCGGGGCTTATGAAAAAGGATATAAGCGAAAAGACCTACAAAGAGATAGTCAAGACTTTGTCTTACTGGGGCATAGGAGGTGTTGTATTCGGACTTATGTTCTTCGTATGGTACATCTCAACTCTTCCAAATAGGAGTAACGTAATACTTGAAAACGTTATACCGCTATACCTCAAGTTACCTATAATGCTCATAATTCTTGTTTTACTTGCTCACTTTTTCCTGACAGCGGTTAGACCCACAATGGCGAGGTTCTGGATGGCTTACCCCATATATATACTCATATTCTTCATGGGTGTATATCCGGAAGAGAAAATAAGGGAAACCTTGAGAAAGCCATACGTTGCAGGTGAGTTTGTATGGGTAAATCAGATAATATCAAAGGATGTACCCGCTAAGGGTATAAGGTCAGAAGTTCCTATCATAGACCAAAAGGGAATCCTGAATGTGAATGCCTTCGTACCAGATGCGCTTAGGAAGATAACACCTCAAAATCAAGTAATGGCTGGAAAGGTTGTAGCTGTACTTGAATGTTCAGGTTGTCACAACGTGACTGGATCTACTGGTCTTAGACCCTTTGGACAAAAGTTTGCAGGCATGACAGATCCAAATGCGATTTACAGCTTTTTGGTTAGCTACCTCAGAAACAGCCATCCTCCTTATATGCCAAAGCTCACAGGTACTGACGATGAGGTAAAAGCCCTGTCTGCATATATAGCCGACATGATATCTAAGGGTGGAAGAGTTTCTGCAAAGATAGAAGTTCCGTCTTCTTCTGAGGCTAAAAAGTAAGGAGGTGCGAGCTATGAGAGAAGCTTTAAAATGGGTTCTGCTCGGTGTGTTGTCTTTTATGCTCGTGGGAGGTAGGTTAGCTCTCGCAGTTGATACCTCCTCCATGCTGAAAGCCATGTCCGATCCAGCAGGCGCTCCCTTCTTCCCAGTTGTTATGCAGATACTTCAGGTACTTACATGGGCATTGCACATACTCTTCGTTTACACTGCAATAGGTGGTCTTTTGTTTGCTATATACGGCTTTGTAAAAAAGGAAGAGAGGTGGCAAAGACTCTCAAGGGCAACTATTGAGCTTTCAAAGGTTTCCGTATCCTTAGCCATAGTGCTTGGTGTTGCTCCACTTCTCTTTTATCAGGTCATATACGATCCCTTATGGTACTCATCTGCTAATCTTTCGGCTTGGTGGTACATACTCTTTATAGTATTTCTACTTATAGGCTACTACTTTGTATGGGGGGCTTACTTTACGAGGGAGAAAGCACCGCTTTCCATGTTTATGTCCATTCTCGGTGTGATCTTTTTGCTTCTCGTTGGCTTTATCATCCATGTAGTGAATTACCAATCTCTATATCCGGAAAAGTGGGTAGAGTGGTATACCTCCGGTGGAACCACCATGAATACGGGCGGATGGAACATATACGCCTTCAATATTTTCAGATATCTCTCCTTCCTTCTATTTCCATCTGTAGCTGTCACAGGTGTATTTCTTATGCTTTACAACTGGTACTTTAGGAACAGGGAAGATATGGATAGGGAATACCTTGATTGGGCTGGCAAAGTAGGGGTAAGGTTTGCCCTTTATGCAGGTGTAGGATGGCTCGCTTCTCAAATTCTTTACATACTTACCATTCCAGCTGATTGGGGCGCAAAAGGAAGTATATTCACTTGGCTAAGTCTATTGGGACTTTTACTCGTTGCGGGTGTGATTTTTGTAGCTCAAAAAGATCCAGTAAAAATGGCTCTACCTTCTCTAATTTCTGGTGCGGTGGCTGTCATACTTATAGCCGTATTTAGGGAATATCTTAGGGTTGCCTCAACAGCCAGATTTGGCTATTCCATATATAGCTATAAGGTAAACCTTGAACTTCTGAGTCCGCTACTCTTTTTTGGAACACTTGTGACTGGTCTTATCCTTTACGCCTACGCTTGGTGGATGGCTTATCAGGGAGGAAAAACCCCAAAAGGGAGAGTTTATGAGGCTTCTGAAACGGAACACCATCTTGGAGATGCTTCCGTCTTTGTAGTTGTCCTCTGGGCGGTTGTGTTTATTGGTGTAGGTCTTATCGTAATAGTTAAAAACTACGGTTGATTAGGTACCGGGCTTTTGCCCGGTCACTCTTTTATAATCAGTTTGGCACCATTTTCCAGGATCACGATCTTCTCCCTGTGTTTTTCCACACTTTTTGGTAGGTATGCAGGATCATTATCTCTTTTAGCAAACGTAACTTCCGCAGATGAAAGTCCGTATTTGGCAGGATCTCT
>JBEULM010000001.1 GCA_041287335.1 Hydrogenobacter sp. | reverse complement strand
AGGGGATAATGTGGAGCTTGAGGTAGAACTCATACAGCCTGTAGCGATGGAGGAAGGTCTCAGGTTTGCTATAAGGGAAGGAGGAAGGACTGTGGGAGCTGGAGTTGTTACTCAGATTCTTGATTGAGAGGTGAAAAATGGCAGCGGTAAGAGAAGTCGTAGTACTTGCATGTACAGAATGTAAGAGAAGGAATTACTCAACTACAAAAAACAAGCAGAAGCATCCTCAAAGAATGGAACTCAGGAAATATTGCAAATGGTGCAGGAAACATACATTACATAGAGAGGTTAAATAGGGGCACTAGCTCAATTGGCAGAGCGCGGGACTCCAAATCCCGCGGTTGGGGGTTCGAGTCCTCCGTGCCCCGCATGGAGAGAGCCTATGGAGAAGATCAAGAATTTTCTTAGGGGTGTAAAGCAGGAAGTGGATCGGGTAGCTTGGCCAGACAGGAAACTGGTGACAAAGGCGACGATCAGTGTTATAATTTTTTCTTTACTTATAGGTGTATATTTATGGCTTTTGGATGTTGGCTTTACCAGAATGATACACTTGCTGCTTTCTTTGAGAGGTAGTTGATGGGTGAATTTAAGTGGTATGCTCTACAAGTTGAGGCAGGTAAGGAAGCTACAGCGAGAGAAAACCTGCTTAAGGTTATTGAACTTGAAGGATTGCAAGCTTACGTTGAAGATGTGGTAGTACCTGCAGAAGAAAAAGTTGTGATAAGAACGCAGGGAAAGGAAAAGTACAGGTTGTCTCTGAGAGGAAACAATCGGGATCTGAGTGTGCTTGGTAAGAAGGGTGTGACCACTTTTAGAATAGAGAACGGAGAAGTGAAAGTTATAGAAAGTGTGGAAGGTGATACGTGTGTAGAAGCCCCACCTATATCAAAACCCGGTCAAAAAATAACCTGTAAAGAAAATAAAGTAGAAGCTAAAATAATATTAGAGTCAAAGATGTTTCCCGGATATCTGTTAATCAAAGCTAATATGAATGACACGCTCCTTAGAGCTATAGAAAAAACACCTCACGTTTACAAACCCGTTCTGGTAGGAGGTAGGGTAGCACCTATCGACGAAAAGGAAGTGGAGAGAGTGATAAGTTTCGTAAAGAGAGGTGTTAGACCCGTAAAGGTACTTTTTGAAAAGGGCGATCAGGTAAGAGTTATAGAAGGACCATTCATGAACTTTACTGGTGCGGTGGAAGAGGTGCATCCCGAAAGGGAAAAGATAGTGGTGCTGATAAGTATATTCGGAAGATTGACACCTGTAGAACTTGACTTTTCACAAGTAGAGAAGTTGTAGGAGGAAAGATATGGCTAAAAAAGTAAGTGCTACGGTGGAGCTTATGCTTCCCGCCGGGCAGGCGACACCTGCGCCACCTGTAGGTCCTGCGTTGGGACAACACGGAGTAAACATAATGGAATTCGTAAAGCAGTTCAATGCCGCCAGCAAGGAATTTGAGCCTGGAACTGTAGTACCTGTAGTGATCACCATATACCAAGACAGGAGCTTTACCTTTATAATGAAAACACCCCCCGCATCCTACCTCCTCAAGAAGGCGGCGAAACTGCAGAAAGGTTCTGGAGATCCCAAAAAGCAGAAGGTGGGTAAGATCACACTACAACAACTTAGAGAGATAGCCAGCATTAAGCTCAAAGACATGAATACGCAGGACATAAATGCAGCTATGAGGAGTATAGCGGGAACAGCGAGGAGTATGGGAATAGAAATAGAAGGATGGAAGGAGTAGAGCCATGAAGGAAGGAAAGAGATACAAAAAGGCAATGGAGCTTTTTGACAGGAATAGACAATATACCGTTGAAGAGGCTGTTCAAATTCTCAAGAGGATACATCAAGAAGCTGGGGCTAAATTTGATGAAACTGTGGAACTTGCTATCAGATTGGGTGTTGATCCAAAGTATGCTGACCAAATGGTAAGAGGCTCGTTAGTTCTTCCTCACGGTCTTGGGAAGGACATCAAGGTGCTTGTCTTGGCGGAAGGTGAACAGCAAAGGATAGCTCAAGAAGCTGGTGCTGACTTTGTAGGTGGTGAAGACCTTATAAACAAGATACTAAAAGAAGAATGGGTTGATTACGATGTGGTGATAGCCACTCCCGAAATAATGCCAAAAGTCGCCAAGCTTGGTAAGATACTAGGTCCTAAAGGGCTTATGCCAAATCCGAAGACAGGAAGTGTTACCTCTAATATTAAGCAGGCTGTGGAAGAGGCAAAGAGAGGTAGAGTTGAGTTTAGAGTGGATAAGACGGGTAATGTCCACATCCCTATAGGTAAGATATCCTTTGAAGAAGACAAACTCATTCAGAATGCGTACATGGCAATTGACGCTATAGTTAAAGCCAAACCTTCTGGTGCAAAAGGTCAGTATGTGAGGAGCATCACCCTTTCAAGCACCATGAGTCCAGGTGTTAGGGTGGATATAGCGCAAACACTCAGAAGATTGCAAGAACTAGCCGCATAAGGAGGATAGTATGGAAAGGAAAAGTTGGAAAGAAAAAGAGAAGAAGGTAAAAGGTTACAGAGAACGTATGGAAAGATCCAATCTCTTGATATTCTTGAATTTTACGGGTATAGATGCTGGGGCTATGTCTAAGCTGAGAGTGGATATAAGGTCTTCAGGTGGAGAAGTACTTGTAGGTAAAAATACTCTTTTTTACAGAGCCTTTATGGATACACCCTTGTCGGATCACAGGGAGGTACTTGTAGGACCAACCGCCATAATCTTTTCTTACAAAGATCCAGTTTTATTAGCGAAAAAAGTGTACGAATTTGCGAAGGAGATCAATAAAGACAATCCTTTGGAGAAGATTAAGGGTGGTTATATGCAGGGGAGGTTCTTAAAACCTGCAGATATCCAATCCCTTGCGGAACTGCCTCCTATGGAGGTTCTCATATCTAAGCTTATGGGTACGCTTCAAGCACCTTTGATAAACTTTATCATGGCTCTAAAAGCGCTACCCCAGAAGCTTGTTTTAACTTTAAAAGCTTTAGAAGAGAAAAAATCTTGAAAGGAGGTTAACAGATGGCTACACTTACCATTGACGAAATAGTTGAGGCTATTGGCAACATGACCCTTCTTGAGGTCGCCGAACTTGTGAAGAAGCTTGAAGAAAAGTTTGGTGTTTCTGCAGCTATGGTAGCTGCGGCACCAGCTGCCGTCGCTGGAGGACCTTCTGCACCCACAGCTGTAGAAGAAAAGACGGAGTTTGATGTCATACTCAAAAGTGCAGGAGCAAATAAGATAAACGTCATAAAGGTTGTCAGGGAAATAACGGGATTGGGACTCAAAGAAGCCAAAGATCTTGTGGAGTCCGCACCTAAACCGGTAAAGGAAGGTGTATCCAAAGAGGAAGCGGAAAACATCAAGAAGAAACTTGAAGAGGCAGGCGCTGAAGTGGAGATAAAGTAAGCCTCAGAAGGGTATGAAATTTCCCTCAAATGAAGCCCCCTGTTATACACAGGGGGTTTTATTTTTATTTGACTTTTCTCTAAACTTGTCTTATATTTATAGGTTTCCTGAGCATATAAAGAGGGTTAGAGCATGAGAAGAAATTTATCTTTACCGAGGAAGTTTTTCGGAAGAAGGTCCGAAATACTTGAGCCTCCGCATCTTTTATTTTTACCCAAAGAATCCTTTGAAAACTTCCTGCAGTTCAAGAGATCTCCGCAGGAGCGTCAGGCTAAAGGTCTTGAATACATATTCAGAACCTCCTTCCCCTTTAAGGATCCTGATGAGAAGATCACTGTTGAGTATTTAGGATACGAGGTAGGCGAATGGGAGTGTAACAGATGCGGTTATAAAGCATACAATGATCAGACCTTCCTTGGCGGATACGGGGTTAAATGTCCCAAATGCTCAACACCGCTCACATACAGGGAAAAGTATTCGGTTGATGAGTGTAAAACAAAAGGCTTTACCTACGCTGTACCTTTGAGGGTACTCGTAAGGCTGAAAGCTAAAACCAAAAAGGGAGAAAAGGTCCTTGAACCGAGAAAGGTGTATTTTGGCGAGATCCCAATGATGACGGATACGGGATCTTTCGTAATCAACGGAAGTGAGAGGATAGTGGTAAGTCAGCTTATAAGGTCACCGGGTGTGTTTTTTGAAGAGAAAGAGGAAAGACAGAAAGACACTACCATAGTGAGGATCATATACAGAGCTAGTATAATACCCGATAAGGGTTCGAGGGTAGAATTTGAGCTTTCAAGTACAACAGACTTATTGACCGCAAGGGTTGACAAAAAGAAAGTAAGCGGTTCTTATATGTTCAGAGCCTTAGGGCTTGAAACCGCCTATGACATCTTGAAGTACTTTTATCCGGAAACCAAAGCTTATTTTTCCGAAGGTGAACGGCTTTTTGATAGACAGACGGGTGAAGAGTTCAAAGCTGAAGACCTTACAAATAACTACCTCTTTGCCGTTCTTAGATACAAAGGAAAACTTGAAGGAAAGGGTAAGGAAGAGGAGTTCTTGGAAGAGAGATACATAGAGGATGTAGAAGACCTTGAGAGACTTCTCAAAGACGAAAGGATAAAAGTGGAGCTTTTGACAGCCGTACCAAGAGATAGCGCGGTCAAGAGTCCTTACGGGAAGATCATCATAGAGACACTAATTTCGGAAACATCACCGCGTGATCCTGATAAGAGAAGCTCCATTGTTATCCCTTCCCGTTTCACATTCAGGGATATAGCCCTCGTTGACATATACAAGAAACTGAGAGCTGTAGAACCTATGGTTATGGAACTTGAGCATCTTGTGAGCAGAGCAAGATCCCACTTTTCCCTCTATTTTGAGGACATAACAAGGTACGACCTTTCTCGCGTAGGAAGGGTGAAGATAAATGCTAAAGTTCACAAACCTCCCAAGATCCTAAAACCAGCCGATGTGGAAAAACTTGCGAATATGCCTCCTTTGGCTCTTGCGGAAAATGTGGATACTTACGCTGAAGGCGAGCTTGTGACTGAGCAAATGTTGAAAGAAATATTTAAAATCAAGGATCAGGTGAAAGTTAGGGACTACACGGAAGACAGCGCTCGCTTCATCTTACCAATAGATCTCATAAATACAGTCAAGTACCTTATAGATCTGCGTTTCGGTAGAGAGAAAAAGGATGATATCGCTTATCTGGGAAACAGACGCGTGAGAGCCATAGGGGAATTGCTTGAAAACCAAGCCCGTATAGGCGTGGCACGGATGGAAAAGTTTTTCAGGGATAGGTGTACAGTTGCTAACCCAGAAGACCCACACCTTAAGCCTCAGGATCTTTTAAATCCCAGATATCTCACCAGCGCACTTTACGAGTTTCTCAAAGGTGGAACTCTTTCACAATATCTTGATAACACTAACCCTCTGTCTTCACTTACCCATAAGAGAAGGCTTTCCGCATTGGGTCCTGGAGGACTCACCAGAGAGAGTGCTAAGTTTGAGATAAGGGACGTGCATCCATCTCACTACGGTAGGATATGTCCTATAGAAACGCCCGAAGGACAAAACATTGGGCTTGTGACCTCCTTAACGGTTTATGCACAGATCAACGAGTTCGGTTTCATAATAACACCTTACAGGAAAGTAGTTAATGGTAAAGTAACCGATGAGATAGAGTATCTTGCTGCTTATGAGGAAGAAAATTACGTTATAGCTCAGTATACTCCCACAGATGAGGAGGGCAATATAAAAACTGATAGGGTTTTTGCAAGATACAAAAACGATATCCAGATAGTGAAACCCGAACAGGTCAATTACATGGATGTTTCCTCAAGACAGGTTGTCTCTGTGTCAGCCTCATTGATCCCCTTCCTTGAACATGACGATGCGAACAGGGCGCTTATGGGGTCAAATATGCAGAGACAGGCAGTACCTCTTGTATTTACCTCTTCTCCTCTTGTGGGTACGGGAATGGAAAGAAAGGTAGCATATGACAGCGCTGCTGTGATCGTTGCCAAAAGGGGCGGTATAGTGGAAGAGGTAGACAGCAGAAGGATAATAGTGAGGGTAAACCCGGAAGAGATAGATCCTAATGATCCTACGGATATGGGTATAGACATATACGAACTCAAGAAGATGAGCAGGACGAATCAGAACACATGCATAAACGAGAGACCTCTCGTCTTTAAGGGTCAAAAGGTGAACAAAGGTGAGATACTTGCTGATGGTCAATCAACGCAGAAAGGTGAACTCGCTTTAGGTAAAGATGTACTTGTTGCCTTTATGCCATGGCGAGGTTATAACTTTGAGGATGCTATAGTTATATCCGAAAGGCTTGTAAAAGAGGATGTTTTTACCTCTATACACATTGAGGAGCTTGAAGTGGAAGCCAGAGAGACGAAGATAGGCTATGAGGAGATAACCAGATCCGTACCGGGTGTTCCCGAGAGAATGTTGGCTCACCTTGATGAGTTTGGTATAGTCAGGATAGGTACTTACGTAAAGCCAGGTGACATACTCGTGGGTAAGGTTACACCAAAGGGAGAACAACAGCTCACACCCGAAGAGAAACTGCTTCAGGCTATCTTTGGGGAAAAGTCAAGAGATGTAAAAGACACGTCTTTAAGGTGTCCTCCAGGTGTAGAAGGTGTTGTTGTTGATGTGCAGGTATTTGCAAGGAAGGTGGGAGAGAGAAGAAATTATCTTGCTGAACATGTGGAAAGGCAAGAAAAGGAAGCTCTTCGTAATGATCTTGAAAAGAAGAAAAAGCTCCTCGTTGAAGGTAGAAACAGCATAGTAAAGGATTTAGTTTTGGGTAAAAAGACCGATAGAGATATAACAGTGAAGAAAAAAACTTACAAAGCTGGTACACAGATTGACGAAAAGACCTTTGATATACTTCTCAATTACATAATTGCAAAACCAGAAAATCTCTTTGAGGACAAGGATCTGTGCAGTAAGATAAATGAAGTAAGAGACAGAACAAAAGCTCAAGTGGAACTCTTAGAGAGAATGTATAAAGAAAAGGAGGAATCCATAGGTAAAAGAAGTGAGCTCCCACCTGGGGTTGTTACTCTGGTAAAGGTTTACATAGCTCAAAAGAGAAAGATAAAAGTGGGCGATAAGATGGCTGGAAGACACGGAAACAAGGGTGTAATATCTGTGGTACTTCCTGTGGAAGATATGCCTTTTCTTCCTGACGGAACACCCGTTGACGTAGTGCTCAATCCATTGGGAGTACCTTCCCGTATGAATGTGGGTCAGATACTTGAAACACACTTAGGTTGGGCGCTTAAAGAATTGGGTAAAAAACTCGGAGAACTCATTTCAGAAATGGCTGACAGGCAAGAAATAGTGGAGTTTCTTAAGAAAATTTACTCGGTAGGTGATACGCACTACGGGGAGAATGCCGGATATATAGAAAGTTTCTTAAATGGTTTGAGCGATGAAGACTTTTGGGAAGTTATCAGAAGTTACGCGGAAAAAGGTATACCCGTTGCCACACCTGTCTTTGAAGGTGCAAATGAAGATCAGATAAAGGAGCTTTTGAAAATGGCTGATCTACCCGAGAATGGTAGGATCACACTTTACGATGGTAGGACAGGCGAACCTTTTGATACTAAGGTTACTGTTGGGTACATGTACATGCTCAAACTCATACACATGGTTGACGACAAAATACACGCAAGAAGTACAGGTCCTTATTCGCTGGTTACACAACAACCTCTTGGAGGAAGAGCACAATTTGGAGGGCAGAGACTTGGAGAGATGGAAGTTTGGGCTTTGGAAGCTCATGGTGCCGCTTACACACTTCAGGAGATGCTAACGGTCAAATCCGATGACATTGAAGGTAGGACAAAAGTTTACGAGGCGATAGTAAAGGGTAGATACACCTACACACCTGGAATACCCGAATCCTTTAGGGTATTGGTCAGGGAGCTGAAAGCTTTGGGACTCAATGTTAAGTGTGAAAACGGGGAATCAAAACCCTGCGATCAGATTGAAATTGAGGAGGAAGAAAGATGAGAAAGGGACTTCTTCCCTTTGAAAAAATAAAACTTATGCTTGCTTCACCTGATGATATAAGGAGCTGGAGCTATGGGGAGGTAAAAAAGCCAGAAACCATAAACTACAGAACTCATAAACCAGAAAAGGACGGACTCTTTTGCGCTAAGATATTCGGTCCAATAAAGGATTACGAGTGTCTTTGCGGTAAGTACAGAGGGAAGAGGTTTGAAGGTACTATATGTGACAGGTGCGGTGTTGAGGTAACAAAGTCTTATGTGAGAAGAAAGAGATTTGGACATATAGAGCTTGCCGCACCCGTTGCCCACATATGGTTTTTGAAAAGCTCCCCTTCTAAGATAGCCACACTCCTTAACCTTTCAGCAAGGGATGCGGAAAGGGTAGTTTACTTTGAGTCATATCTTGTCATAGAGTATCCCATGAGCGAAGAGGAAGAAAAGAAGTTTGAGGAGATGGAAGATACCGTACCCATAAAGGATGATATGGGAAATACCAAATTCGTAAAGTTGTATGTGGTAGATGAAGACAAATACCTAAGTGAATATGCAACGAGTCTGGAACACAGGTACGAAAGCGGTATGGGTGCGGAGATAATAAAGAAGGTTTTGGCTTCCCTTGATCTTCAAGCCTTTGCAAGAAAGCTCAGAGAAGAGATAAAACCTTACAGTTTGGGATTTGAGGATCTGGGTAAACACCTGGAGGAGAAGTACAAAAAGATATACCATAAGATGGTTAAAGTCATAGCTGAAAACTTCAGGCTCTATGGTGTTGATCTAAAGCATGCTGAAAGCGTAACTTTAGATCAGGCAATTCTCGGTATTTTGAACGAAGAGCTATATCTCAATGTTGAGACAGGTGAAGTTCTCTCTGAAGATTGCGGTGAGAGTTGTTTGACAGGTAAGGAAGCTCTGCGAGAATATTACGAAAGAGTAAAAGAGAGGAGAAAAGACCTACCCGTATTTGAAAAGATCAAAGAGGATATAAGGTCAGCGGTTCTCAAGGAAGTTTCTGAAGCAAAGGTAAGAAAAGCTATAAGAGTATTGAAACTTGTGGAGGACTTTATAAAGAGCGGTAACAGACCTGAATGGATGATCTTAGAAGTTCTTCCTGTACTTCCACCAGAGCTGAGACCTTTGGTAGCTCTTGATGGAGGACGCTTTGCCACATCAGACCTCAACGATCTATACAGAAGGATCATAAACAGAAACAACAGGCTCAAAAGGCTCATAGAGCTTGATGCTCCCGAAATCATTATAAGAAACGAAAAGAGAATGCTTCAAGAAGTGGTAAGCGCTCTTATTGACAATGGAAAGCGTGGAAGGGTAGTAACCCAGAACGGTAGAGCTTTAAAATCCCTTTCCGACTATCTTAAAGGAAAACAGGGTAGGTTTAGACAGAACCTCCTCGGAAAGAGGGTAGATTATTCGGGCAGATCCGTTATAGTGGTAGGTCCTGAACTCAAAATGCATCAGTGCGGTCTTCCAAGAATTATGGCTCTTGAGCTTTTCAAACCCTTCGTATACAGAAGGTTAGAGGAAAAGGGATACGCCACATCCATAAAGAATGCAAAGAAGTTGGTAGAACAGAAAACTGCGGAAGTATGGGAGTGCCTTGAGGAGGTAATAAAACAGCATCCTGTATTGTTAAATCGTGCGCCTACTTTACACAGGATGTCTATACAGGCTTTCGAACCCGTTCTTATAGATGGCAAAGCCATACAACTGCATCCACTCGTTTGCCCTCCCTTCAATGCGGACTTTGATGGAGACCAGATGGCTGTTCACGTTCCTTTAGGTATAACCGCACAGCTTGAAGCATACATTCTCATGCTTTCTACCCAAAACATCATATCCCCAGCTCACGGAAAACCGATAACTATGCCATCTCAGGATATGATACTCGGTGTTTATTACATCACGCAGGAAGTCCCCGGTGCTAAAGGTGAGGGGAAGCTTTTCCTCAGCAAGGAGGATGTGCTTCTCGCTTTAGAAAACCAGAAAGTGGATATGCACGCAAGGATAAAGTTAAGGCTTGAGGACAGCAAAATCATTGAAACCACACCCGGTAGAGTGCTTTTCAATAGCATACTACCTGAAGGTCATCCCTTTGTGAATGAACCCCTTGACAAGAAAAAGGTATCCAAGCTCATTACAAACATATATAACAGGTATGGTACAGAAAAAACCGCAAAGTTCCTTGATGATCTGAAAGAGCTTGGCTTTAATATGGCAACCAAAGCGGCAATATCCATAAGCGTTGACGACCTTCAGATACCGAGTATAAAGAGGGATATACTCAAGGAAGCCTTCCAACAGGCAGATGAGATCATAGATCAGTATATGAAAGGTTTGCTCACAAACAAAGAAAGATACAACAGGATAATAGATCTCTGGTCTGAGATAACGGATAAGGTATCTAAGGCTATGTTTGAAGAAATAGAAAAGAGCCAGAGAGAGGAAGAAGGTAAAGTATATCCGGGCATTTTCAATCCCATATACATGATGGCAAATTCTGGAGCGAGAGGAAACAGAGATCAGATAAGACAGCTTGCAGCTATGAGGGGTCTAATGGCGAAGCATACTGGTGAGTTCATAGAAACACCCATCATATCCAATTTCAGAGAGGGGCTTTCTGTACTTGAGTACTTCATATCCACATACGGTGCGAGAAAAGGTCTTGCCGATACTGCATTGAAGACAGCTTTCGCTGGGTATCTTACAAGAAGATTAGTGGATGTTGCACAGGATATTATGATAACAGAGCATGACTGTAAAACCCACAAAGGTATAGATATGACTGCTATAGTGGAGGGTGGTGAAGAAAAGGTACCTCTTAGAGAGAGAATAATTGGTAGGACTTTGGCGGAAGATATAGTGGATCCATATACGGGTGAGGTCATAGTCAAGAGGAACCAAATAGTGGACGAAAACCTCGCTGACAGGATAGTACATGCGGGTATAGAGAGTGTGAAGGTGAGATCCCCTCTTACGTGCGAAGCCAAGTTCGGTGTTTGCGCCATGTGTTACGGTTGGGATCTATCTCAGAGGAAGCTTGTGGACGTTGGGGAAGCTATAGGTATAATAGCAGCCCAGTCCATAGGTGAACCGGGTACACAGCTTACCATGCGTACCTTCCACATAGGAGGTGCAGCCGTTGCTGAAAAAGTACAGAACGTTTTGGTGTGTGAAACAAGCGGTACAGTCAAATACTACAACATGAAGCTTATAAGAAACAGGGAAGGTAAGTTCATAAACATATCAAAAGATGCCGCCATAGCTATACTTGACAGAGATTCAAGACCTGTAGAGAGACACTCTGTACCTTATGCATCTGTTATTTTTGTGGAGGAAGGTAAAGAAGTTAAGGAAGGTACCACTCTCGCAGAGTGGGATCCCTTCAACACATACATAATAGCCGAAGAAGGTGGAAAAGTAGAGTTCAAAGACATAGTACTTGATGTAACTGTAAAAGAGGAGAGAGATCCTCTTTCTGGTAAAACTTCCACCGTAGTTTCTTTTACAAGACCAAAAGATGCTATGCTCCACACACCCAGAATAGTGGTAACTACCGCAGAAGGCAGAGAACTTGCGTATGACCTTCCAGTTAACTCCATACTCAACATACCGCCAGAGAACATAAAGGTTGAATGGCTTATCTGTCCAACATGTAGTGAATCCGAAGGTACGGAGATACAGCACAAGTACTATGTGGTTAAAGATTATCAAGTTCAGCCTGGAGATGTTCTTGCAAGGATACCCAAGGAAATGGCAAAAGTTAGAGATATCGTAGGAGGTCTTCCAAGGGTGGAAGAGCTGTTTGAGGCAAGAAAGCCCAAGAATCCCGCCATACTCACCGAGATAGATGGTACTGTAAGGATATACGAAGATGCTGACGAAGTCATACTATATAATCCCAGAACAGGAGAGACGAGAAGGTATGACATAAGGAAAGATGAGTATATCCTTGTGAGTCACGGACAATACATACAAAAGGGGACTAACATAACCGAAACTGTTAAAGCCGAAATAGATGGACAGGTAAGGATTAAGGGGAGAGGATACAAGCTCGTGGTCTACAACAAAGATACGGGACTCCAGAGAGAGTACTTTGTACCTAAAGGTAAGCACCTTCTGGTTAAGAATGGGGATACAGTGAGCGCAGGAGATCCATTAACGGATGGAACGCCAGTACCGGAAGAAATATTAAGGATAAAGGGCATGGATGAGCTTCAAAAGTTCCTACTCAAAGAAGTACAGATGGTTTATAGACTGCAGGGTGTTGACATAAACGACAAGCACTTTGAGATCATCATAAGACAGATGTTAAGAAAGAGGAGGATAGTGGATCCCGGAGATAGCAGATTTTTGGTAAATGAAGAAGTAGATGTGGAGGATCTTGAACAGGAAATTCAGAGGATAAAGGAAGAAGGGGGTAAGCTCCCTAAAGTAGAACCTATCCTCGTAGGTATATCTAAAGCTGCACTTACAGCAAGGAGCTGGATATCCGCAGCATCCTTCCAGGAAACACCCAAAGTCTTGACAGACGCATCTTGTGAAGGTAAGGTGGATGACCTGAGAGGAATAAAGGAAAACGTCATTATAGGAAACCTCATACCGGCAGGAACTGGTAGCGGAAAGCACGCCATGGTTAAACTAGCTGAGGAAACAAAGGTAAAGGCTCTAAAAGATGTGTTATAATAATAGACTGCTTTGAAAGGAGGATGGTATGCCTACCATAAACCAGCTTGTGAAATATGGTAGAGAGCAAAAAAGGAAGAGGAGTAAATCTCCAGCCCTTGAGGGTAACCCGCAAAAGAGGGGTGTGTGTGTAAGGGTATATACTGTAACGCCCAAAAAACCCAACTCTGCCCTCAGGAAAGTCACAAGAGTTAGACTTTCTAACGGCATAGAGGTAACAGCATACATACCTGGAGAAGGTCATAACCTTCAGGAACACTCTATAGTCCTTGTGAGAGGAGGAAGGGTTAAAGACCTTCCCGGCGTGAGGTACAAAGTAATAAGAGGTGCGCTTGACACCGCAGGTGTAGCTAACAGAAAGCAGTCAAGATCCAAATATGGTGCAAAGAGACCAAAACAGACAGGAGGTAAAAAGTAATGCCAAGGAAGGGAGCAGTTCCTCCCAGAGAGGTGATGCCTGACCCAATTTACGGAGATCTTCTCGTGAGCAAGCTTATAAACAAAGTGATGAAAGACGGCAAAAAGAGTGTTGCTGAGTATATAGTGTACACCGCTCTGGAAGAGGCATCAAAAGAGGCAAAAATGACTCCTACGGAACTACTTCATAAGGTTGTGGAACAGCTAAAACCCGAGTATGAAGTAAGACCTAGAAGGGTTGGCGGAGCTACTTATCAGGTACCCGTGGAAGTACCACCGAGGAGACAGATAAGCTTAGCTCTAAAATGGCTTGTGGAAGCTGCCAGAAACAGAGGAAAGCACAGAGGGAGTTACACGATGGTAGAGAGACTAAAGGCTGAACTTCTTGATGCTCTTGAAGGCAAAGGTGGTGCGATAAAGAAGAAGGAAGATACCCATAAAATGGCTGAAGCCAATAAGGTATTTGCGCACTTCAGATGGTAAAGGAGGAAGAGAGATGCCCAGAACCGTACCTATAGAAAAACTCAGAAACATAGGAATAGTAGCTCATATAGATGCTGGAAAGACAACAACAACGGAAAGAATACTCTACTATACTGGGAAGACATACAAGATAGGTGAGGTACACGAAGGTGCTGCCACTATGGACTGGATGCCTCAGGAGAAGGAAAGAGGTATAACCATAACTGCAGCAACTACCGCATGCTACTGGAAAGACCATCAGATAAACATCATAGACACACCTGGACACGTGGACTTTTCCGTAGAAGTGGTGCGATCTATGAAGGTTCTTGATGGTATAATATTCATTTTCTCAGCGGTTGAAGGAGTACAGCCTCAATCAGAAGCTAATTGGAGATGGGCTGACAGGTTTGGTGTACCCAGAATCGCCTTTATAAACAAACTTGACAGGCTCGGTGCGGACTTTTACAGGGTATTTAATGAGATAGAAAAGAAACTCAGTATAAAACCCGTTGCAATTCAGATACCTGTAGGCGCTGAAGATCAATTCAAAGGTGTAATTGATCTTATGAATATGAAGGCAGTTATATGGCTTGAGGAAACCTTGGGAGCCAAGTATGAAATTGTGGATATTCCTAATGAATACCTGGATAAAGCTCAGGAGTGGCGTGCTAAGATGGTAGAAGCCATAGTTGAGAAGGATGACGATCTGATGATGAGATATTTGGAGGGAGAAGAAATACCAGTTGAGGACCTAAAGAGAGTTCTCAGAGGTGCGACCATAAACAGAAAGCTTGTGCCTGTTCTTTGCGGTTCGGCTTTTAAAAATAAAGGCGTTCAACCTCTCCTTGATGCTGTAATAGACTATCTTCCTTCACCCTTAGATGTACCACCAGCTAAGGGAATAAACCCTAAAACTTCCCAAGAAGAGGAAAGAAAGCCTCTTGATGAAGAGCCTTTCTGCGCTTATGTGTTCAAAGTTATGAGCGACCCATATGCTGGACAGCTTACTTACTTTAGGGTTTTTTCTGGTAAAGTAACTGCCGGTTCTTACGTTTATAACGCAACAAAAGACAAAAAAGAGAGAATCGGAAGACTTCTCCTCATGCATGCAAATTCAAGAGAGGATGTGCAGGATGCATCAGCAGGTGAAATAGTTGCTGCTGTTGGACTTGATGCTGCAACAGGGGATACGCTTAGCGATGAGAAAGCCCCCATACTCCTTGAAAAGCTTGAATTTCCCGAACCGGTTATATCTATGGCTATTGAACCGAAAACTAAAAAGGATCAGGAAAAACTCTCCCAAGTGCTTAACAGGTATATGAAAGAGGATCCCACTTTTAAAGCGAGTGCAGATCCGGAGACAGGTCAAACCCTCATACATGGTATGGGAGAGCTTCACCTTGAGATCATGGTAGATAGAATGAAGAGAGAGTACGGTATTGAAGTAAATGTAGGCAAACCACAGGTTGCATACAAGGAAACCATCAAAAGAAGTGCGCAAGCTGAAGGAAAATTCATAAGACAGACTGGAGGAAGAGGTCAGTATGGACACGTAGTTATAGATGTTGAACCTTTGGAAAGAGGACAAGGATTCATCTTTGAGAACGCCATAGTAGGTGGTGTAATACCGAAAGAGTTCATACCTGCGGTAGAGCAAGGCATAAGGGAAGCTATGCAAAATGGAGTACTGGCAGGCTATCCTGTAGTTGACGTAAAGGTAAGGCTTTTTGATGGTTCTTATCACGAAGTAGACTCTTCTGAAATGGCTTTTAAGATAGCAGGATCTATAGCCTTTAAGGAAGCAGTGAGGAAAGCAAGCCCTGTGCTTCTTGAACCTATAATGGAGGTTGAAGTAGAAACGCCGGAGGATTATGTAGGAGATGTCATAGGTGACCTAAACTCCCGCAGAGGGAAGATAATGGGAATGGAAAACAAGGGTGTAATTACGGTTGTTAAGGCTCTTGTGCCTTTAGCTGAAATGTTTGGTTATGCTACAACCCTAAGGAGCTTGACACAGGGAAGAGGAACCTTTATAATGAAATTTTCTCATTATGACGAAGTTCCCCAAAGTATAGCTGAACAGATCATAGGGGAACGGATGGCAGGAGCAAAAACTTAAGGAATACACGGAGGTAAAGCGATGGCAAAGGAGAAGTTTGTAAGGGAAAAGGAGCATGTTAACGTGGGAACTATAGGACACGTTGACCACGGAAAGTCAACGCTTACGTCCGCCATCACCTGCGTACTTGCAGCAGGTATACTCCAAGGT